>NZ_JBRREB010000078.1:0-14262 GCF_056759995.1 Stenotrophomonas sp. STEN030
TGCCGGTCGGTGGCCTTCGGTCTGTCTGTTGTGCGATGCGCGCTTGTCTCTGTTTGCCGCAGCGCTGGGCCGGGCTCCCCCTCGGCCCGCCCCCGCCCCGCGCCCCCCCACTACCGGGCTACCCATCTGCTCTTGTGGGAGCGGCGTAAGCCGCGAAGCTGGCAATGCGTGGAAGGCAGAAGAGCCACCCCCTCCCCAACCCTCCCCTTGCCTGCGGCAAAGGGAGGGTGCTGTAGTGCCGAGCCATGCTCGGCAGGGGCTTTCCAAGCGACCATCAGCAGTGAGGCCGATCACGCATCTGGTCGCAGCCAAACGCCATCTACGCAATGCAGATCAATGTAGAAAAGCCCCGATTGGCTCCGGTCACTGCAGCGGCTTCGCGGCTTACGCCGCTCCTACAAAAGCATCTGGCTTACCTTGGCACTAGCGTACGAACAACAAAAAAACCCCGCCGAAGCGGGGTTTTCATCGCAATGGAAGCGGCGCATTGCTGCGCCGTTGCCATTACTTGTAGTCGCGCACGTCGTGGCCGGTGTAGACCTGGCGCGGACGGCCGATCTTCATTTCCGGATCAACCTGCTGCTCCAGCCAATGCGACACCCAACCAGCGGTGCGGCCCAGCGCGAACATGACCGTGAACATCTCGGTCGGGATGTTCAGCGCCTTGTAGATGATGCCGCTGTAGAAGTCGACGTTCGGGTAGAGCTTGCGGGCGACGAAGTACTCGTCCTGCAGCGCAGCCTGTTCCAGCTTGATGGCAACATCCAGCAACGGATCCTGCACGCCGAGCTGGCCCAGCACCTGCTTGGTCATCTCGCCGATCACCTTGGCGCGCGGGTCGAAGTTCTTGTACACGCGGTGGCCGAAGCCCATCAGGCGGAAGCCCGAGGTCTTGTCCTTGGCCTTGACCACGGCGGACTCGACGTTGTCGGCCGAACCGATCTCTTCCAGCATCTTCAGCACGGCTTCGTTGGCGCCGCCGTGTGCCGGACCCCACAGCGCGGTGACGCCAGCGGCGACCGATGCATACGGGTTGGCGCCGGTGGAACCGACCAGACGCACGGTCGAGGTCGAGGCGTTCTGCTCGTGATCGGCATGCAGGATGAACAGCAGATCCAGTGCCTTGACCACGTCCTTGTTCAGATCGTACTTACCATCGGCCGACTCGAAAGTCTGCTTCAGGAAGCGGCTGACGTAGTCCAGTGAGGTGTCCGGCTTGTTGGCCGGCAGGCCAGCGCCGTGACGGTAGATCAGTGCCGACAGGGTCGGAACCTTGGCGATCAGACGCACCGCTGCCTGGCGGCGCTGCTCGGCGTCGTCCAGATCCAGGGAAGCGTGGTACTTGGCCGACAGCTGCGCGATCGAGGCAGTCAGGATCGCCATCGGATGCGCGTCCTTGGCGAAGCTGCCGATCAAGGTGTTGATGGATTCATCAACGCCAGCTTCAGCGGTCAGTTCGGCTTCGAAAGCCTTCAGCTGGTCGGCGCTCGGACGATCGCCATTGATCAGCAGGTAGGCCACTTCGACGAAGCTGGACTTGGCAGCCAGCTGCTCGATCGGATAGCCGCGATACAGCAGCACGCCATTGTCGCCATCGATATAGGTGATGGCCGACTTGCAGCTGGCAGTGGCGGTGTAGCCCGAGTCGTAGGTGAAGAGACCGGTTTCCTTGGTCAGCTTCGAGATATCGACACAGTTATTGCCCAGTACGGGTTTGACGACAGGCAGAACGACCGACTTTTCGCCGGCGTTGAGCGTGACCTGATCAAGATCGGACACAGTGTGCGCTCCTCAAGTGGAAGGCGCCTGTCCTGACGTATAGGGGTGCGGGCAGGCGCGTGAAGGAATTCCGCAGTTTTCCACTGCGGTTCCGACGATTATCGCACAGCAGCATTTGCAGTTTGCGAAGACAAAAGTCTTATAACCGGAGTTTCCACGCGACACAGCGTCGCGCTGGCACAACCGCCCGATTCTGCAATGGTTCAGCCGTACGACAGGCAAGACAAAACAACGGCCGCGCAGAGCGCGGCCGTTGTCTGTGCAGCAACAACAGTTCGATTAGCGCGCGTAGCGCTTCTGGAACTTGTCGATGCGGCCGCTGGTATCGATAACCTTGTGCTTGCCCGTGTAGAACGGGTGCGAAGCCGAGGAAATTTCAACCTTGACGAGCGGATATTCTTCGCCGTCTTCCCACTTGACCGTGTCCTTGGAAGACATGGTCGAACGGGTCAGGAACTTGAAATCAGAGGTCACGTCGTGGAAAACGACGTTGTGGTAATCAGGATGGATATCGGCCTTCATGGGGCTCACACCGTATTGTCTGGTGGTCAAGACCGCCATTATAGACACGACCTGCCGCGCCAGGCAAGTCGTGTCTGCTGAACCACTTCCCCGGGCAGTTACTGGCCGAGCAACGCGCCGCGCACCTGGGCCTCGAAGCGGGCCTGGTCATAGCCGATCAGCAATGCCGTATTGTCCGCCGCACCGGTCTGGCGGTTCCAATCCACGATGGTAGCGCCGCGGCTGCGGGTGCCGGTCAATTCGATCGACAGCGGCCGCTGTTCAACCACGGTGCCGCCTTCCGGCTGCAATGCCCAGGCCATTGCCAGTGCATCGGCGGCGTACCAACGCTCACCGCGGCTGTCTTCCGACCACAGCCGGGTCTGACGCGAGATCAACTCGTAGAAGCGCGCCTTGTCGGTGTCGGCTGCCAGCCACTGCTCGACATCGCGATGCATCAGGCCGTGGGCGATGGTGGCTTCCCAATCGGCGACTTCGATGAACGGGAAGGAGGTGAACACGATGTGCGCCGCCTCCGGATCGAAGGCGATGTTGAACTCGGCTGCCGGGGTGATATTGCCGTGGCCGGTGATTGCACCGCCCATCACCACAAAGCGCTTCACGCGTTGCGGCAGGCTGGGATCCAGCTTCAAGGCGAGCGCGATATTGGTCAACGGGCCGAGCGCTACCAGCAGCAGTTCGCCGGCATATTGGTGCGATAGGCGCAGGATCGCCAATGCGGCGTGTTCGGCTTCCACCTTGCGTGCAGTCAGCGGCAGATCGACATCGCCAAAACCGTCGCGGCCATGCACATGCGCGGCATCTTCAGCCGGGTACACCAGCGGATCGGCGGTACCGGCAAATACCGGCACGTCTTCGCGGCCAGCCACTTCGCACAGCTTCAGCGCATTGCGTACGGTGTATTCAAGGCCGACATTGCCCGCTGCCACCGTCAACCCGATCACGTCATGGCGTTCGTCGGCAAAGGCCATCAGCAGTGCCAGCGCGTCGTCCACGCCCGGATCAGTATCAATCAGCAACGGTATCTTCTTGCTCATCTTCTGCTTCACTTCTGGTTGGCCATGGAGTCTGTCACGGCCTCCATGACAGTGGAAGCACGCAATCAGGCCGATGCGTAGCGCACTGCGCCGCCGATCCAGCGGTTGACGATGCGGTCGGCCAGCTCCGGCGCATCGCTGAGCAGGCGTTCGGCCAGATCGTGCACAGTCGGCAGCAGGCCGGCATCACGGGCCAGATCAGCCACGCGGAAGGCCGCCAGGCCGGTCTGGCGGGTACCCAGCAATTCGCCGGGACCGCGCAGTTCCAGGTCCTTCTCGGCAATCACAAAGCCATCGGAAGTAAGCCGCATGGTTTCCAAGCGCTCACGTGCCATCGCCGACAGCGGCGCCTGGTACATCAGCACACAGCTGGACGCGGTAGCACCGCGACCAACCCGGCCGCGCAACTGATGCAGCTGGGCCAGACCCAGACGCTCGGCATTCTCGATGATCATCAATGAGGCATTGGGCACATCGACGCCGACTTCAATCACGGTGGTGGCGACCAGCAGGTCGGTCTCGGCCTGCTTGAAGGCACGCATCGCTGCCTGCTTCTCGGCGGCCTTCATCCGGCCGTGCACCAGGCCGATGCGTAACTCAGGCAGCTGCGCCGACAGCGTCTCGAAGGTGGTCTGCGCGGCCTGCGCATCCATGCGTGCATTGCCGGGACCGGCGTCTTCTTCACTTTCCTCGATCAGCGTGCAGACCCAGTACACCTGCCTGCCCTGCTGGCAAGCGATGCGGATGCGCTCGACCAATTCCGGGCGGCGTTCGGCGCTGATGGCGATGGTCTGCACCGGCGTGCGGCCCGGTGGCAGTTCGTCGATGGCCGATACATCCAGATCCGAATACGCAGCCATCGCCAAGGTGCGTGGGATCGGGGTGGCGGTCATCACCAGCTGATGTGGCACCACGCCGGCAGTTGCGCCCTTGTCGCGCAGGGCAAGGCGCTGGTGCACACCAAAGCGATGCTGCTCATCGACAATGGCCAGCGCCAGGTCGTTGAACACCACGCTGTCCTGCATCAAGGCGTGAGTACCCACCACCACCTGTGCATGGCCGCTGGCAACGTCCTCGAGCACCTTGGCGCGGGCCTTGCCGGTCACTTTGCCGGCCAGCCAGGCCACGCGCACATCCAGCGGTTCCAGCCAGCTGCGCAGATTGGTCAGATGCTGCTCGGCCAACAGCTCGGTTGGTGCGGCCAGCGCAACTTGTTTGCCTCGTTCCACCGCCAGCATCGCCGCCAGAGCGGCAACAACGGTTTTGCCAGAGCCGACGTCGCCCTGCACCAGCCGCAGCATCGGATGCGCGCGCGCCAGATCCTTGCGGATCTCGTCGAATACGCGTTGTTGCGCACCGGTCAGTTTGAACGGCAAGGAATCTCGCAGTGCTTTGACCAGGCCGTCGCGGCCGCGCAGTGACGGCGCGCGGTGCTGCTGCAGGGCGATTCGCTGACGGCGCAGGCTGAGGTGGTGGGCCAGCAGCTCCTCCATCGCCAAGCGCCGCTGCGCCGGATGCGTACCCGCGCCCAGGGCGCCGATGTCGGCGTCGGCCGGCGGCCGGTGCATGGTCAGCATCGCTTCGCGCAATGACGGCATGCCCATGCCGGCAAGCAAGGCCGGAGGCAACAACTCCAATGTCGCCGCATCAGGCAGGCGATCCAGTGCCTGCCCGATCAGCTTGCGCAGGCTGGCAGGGCCGATGCCCTCTACTGCCGGGTACACCGGGTCCAATACCGCGCCCAGCGCAGCATCTTCGCCGTCGCCGAGCACGTGATAACTCGGATGCACGATCTCCAGCCCGTTCTGGCCCGCGCGTGGCGTGCCGTAGGCGCGCAGACGCCGACCGACCGCGAACTGCGACACCTGTGCGGCGCGAAAATGGAAGAAACGCAGCACCAGGGTGGCACCGGAGTCGTCGCTGATCGCCACCCGCAGCACCGGCCGGTAGCGGAAGCCACGCTCCACTGCCTCCACCCTGCCCTCCACCTGCGCGGCCATGCCGGCCTTCAACGCGCGGATCGGCAACAGCGTGGTGCGGTCCTCGTAGCGCAGCGGCAGGTGCAGCCACAGGTCCTGCAAGGTGGTCAGGCCGCGCGCTTCCAGCTTGGCTGCCACCCGTGGCCCGACCCCGGCCAGGCGGCTCAGTGGTTCGGTGGAAAGATCGAGGGTGGCGAGGTCACGGCGTGCAGACATTGCGTAAGGATGCCGTCATGCGCTGAAAACAGAAACCCCGGCGTTGTTGAACGCCGGGGTTTCCTACTCCCCAAGTGCTGATTTACCACGATGTTGTCGATTGGCGCCTTCAAGCAAACCGTAGTGCCGAGCCATGCTCGGCAAGGGCCTTCCCGGGAGAGCCTCAGCTGAGCATGGCTCGGCTCTACGGGACTGCCCTCACCCCAACCCCTCTCCCGCAGGGAGAGGGGCTTCAAGCGTTAGAACTTCACTGTCATCTCGAGCCCATAGGTGCGCGGGTCGGTGATGGTTGCGCCGACTACGCCGAGCGGGTCGCGGCCGTAGGTGTTCAGGCCGCGGACATACTGCTTGTCGAATACGTTGTTGGCGTACACCGCCCAGTTCCAGTGCTTCAGCGGTGAAGTCCAGCCGACGCGCACATCGGTGCGCTGCTGCGATTCACCGATGTTGAGCACCTTGCTGATGCCGCAATCACCCTGCAGGTCGGAACCTGCGTTGCAGCGCTGGGCGCCGCGGTAGGCGTGGCGCAGCGAGAAGCGCAGCTGACCATTCCCACCCAGGTCAGCGACGTAGACCGCGCCAGCCGAGGCGGTGAAGCGCGGTTCCCCGGTTGGTGCACCGTCAAGATCCACGCCTTCCGGGGTCACGTAATTTTTGTATTTGGAATCTATCCACTCGGCCGCAGCATCCAAGGTGAGGCCGTCGGTAACCTTCCAGCGCATGTCGAAATCCACACCGGTGGCTTGCAGATCGCTGGTGTCGAACACGTACACCGGGATGTCGACCGGATTGTTCGGGTCCGGATCGATCAACCGGATCGCCTGGCGGTTGTCGTACTGGTAGTGGAAGACGGAGACGTTGTAGGAGAAGCGATCGAAGCTCTGCTTCAGACCGACTTCCAGATTCCACACGTCCTCGTTCTCGAACGCCGGACCAATCTGCAGCGCATTGAAGCCACCTGCCTTGTAGCCCTTGGCCAGCGAGCCGAACACCATGGTGTCGTCGTTGAGGTGGTAATCGACGACGAAGCGCGGGCTCCAGTCACTCCAGCTCTTCTTGTCGCGTACCTGCTTGCCCTTGTTGACCATGGCCGGCGGGTCGATGAAGGCCATGTCGAAAGTCAGCAGCTCGCGGGTGATCGGGATGCCCATGCTCGCCAGCGCCTGGAAGAAGCCCAGCGCCTCCAGCGTGCCGAGCTTGGCTTCGAGGCCGGGCGCATTGCGCGGCGTGTTGAGCCAGGTGAAGTCCTTCTCGTCGCGGGTGTACCGCAGGCCGAAGGTCAGGTTGAGGCGATCGGTGGCCTTCCAGATCACATCACCGAAGGCGGCGTACGAGGTGGTGTCCAGCGTGTTGCTGAAGCGCTCGTTCCATTTCTCGCCCACCAGCGAAATCGGAATGCCGTTCATCTGCGCCAGCATCGAGGTGAAGTTGAACAGGCTGCCATCGGGAATGCCCAGCTGATAGGCCACGCCCATGTTGCGGATGATGTTGTCCACCGCCTCGGTATTGGTGTTGACCTCGCTGGTCTGGCGCGCGTCCTCGTTGAAGTAACTGGCACCAGCCACCCAGTCGAAGCGCTCATTGCTGCCGGAGAACTTGAACTCCTGGTAAAAGGTCTCGTTGTTCTCGGTGTTCTTCGAGTCCACATACAGGTCGAAGCGGTTGGTGCCGTCTTCCTCGGTGTGGTTGGTGGAGTCGTATTTGCGCCAGGAGCTGGTGGAAGTGAAATTGCCCCAGGACAGCGCGTGATCGACGATCAGGCTGACGCCGTCGAAGGTGCGCCATTCCGCATTGTCGGCATCGCTGTAGGTCTTGATCTTGCGCGGGTCCAGATAGTCGTCCGGGTCCACCGGTACCGGCGGCCGTTGCGGGTAAGCCGGCAGCGGCACGATGCCGGTAGTGACGCGGCCATTCTGGTCCAGGCTTTCGTGGTCCCAGGTGATGTAGGCGGTGGTGTTGTCGCCGAAGCGGCTCTGCCAGGCCGCGCGGGTGGCCCAGACGTTCTCGCCGCCCAGGTCCTTGCCGGTGGCACCGTCCTGGAACCAACCGTCACTGGTGTTGATCAGTGCATTGAAGCGAAATGCCGAGTTGTCACCGGTCGGAATGTTCCACATCGCATCGGCGTATTTCTTGCCGTAGTTGCCTACACGCACGGTGGCGCGTGCTTCGGTTTCGGCCTGCGGGCGCCGGGTCACCAGCGAGATCGCACCGGCAGCGGTATTGCGACCGAACAAGGTACCCTGCGGCCCCTTCAGCACTTCGATACGTTCCACATCGACGAAGGGCAGGAGCACGCCGCCGCCACGTCCACCGTAGACGCCATCAACGAAAATGCCTACCGCCGGATCGGTACCGATGCCGAAGTCGTCGGTCTCCACCCCGCGCAGCCGGAACGATGGCTGGGTCGGCTGCACCGCGCTGATCACCAGTCCCGGCACCAGCGAGTCGATGTCACCAAGATTCTCGGCAGCCACGTCATTGAGCAGGTTCTGATCGACCACCTGCAGTGCGATTGGTACGTCCTGTATTTCCTGCTGCCGGCTCTGCGCGGTGACGGTGATGCGGTCCAGCGTGGTGGCAGCATCCTCCGTCGCCGACTGCGCCATTGCCGGGGCACTCGCCCCCAACACCATCAGCCCGGCCATGGCCCGCTGCAACCCAACTACCAGATTCCGTTGCTTCACTCGCATCGCGCTCTCTCCCACGCAGTGAGGTGTAAAGCCGGCGTCAGACTGCCGGCGGTCCCGTGTTGCCCGGCTGGCCTTCACCAGCGGTATCGCAGTTTTTTTGCAGCGCGTTGATCCATTCCCGGATCAAGGTCACGCCTTCGCTGTGCACCACCGCCCGCCCGACCTCCGGCATCATCACCGCCGGGTCAGCACTGTCCATGCGGTAGGCGATGATCGAGGCATCGGCATCGCCCGGCTGGATGTCGTAGCGCCGATTACCGGTGCCCTTGCCAGCAGCGATGGGCTGTTTGCACATGCCCAGTTTCAAATGATCCTGGGTGGGCGCATCCAGCCACAGGCCGGAGGTGATGGCCGGGCCGGTGCGGCTATGGCAGTGACCACAGTTCACGTCCAGATAGGCGCGCGCACGCGCATCCAATGGCGCGGCCAGATCAGTGGCGTCGGCCGCGCGTGGCAGCTGCGCCAACGCTGGCAGGTCTTTCAGATAGCCCAGTTTGGCCAGATGCGCGAGTTGGTTGTCGCGCCCGCTGAGGTAGTCAAAATCGCGGTTGAGGTTGCGTGCCTTGGGGCCAATCGGCACCAACTTGCGCGAGCGGTTGTCGGTGATATGGCAACCACCGCACTGGTTCTGGTCCGGCACCTGATAGGCAAACGCTTCGCGCGAGCCATCAGCGGCGACCAGTTCCAGATCAACACTGGCGCCGGTGCGCTGCAAGGTCGCTTCGGTCTGCTGCTGGTTCCACACATAGGGCAGCGCAACCCAGCCTTCCTTGCGGTGGACCAGCAACCGGGTTTCGATCAGGTGAACCTTGGACAGGTCCAGGCTCTCCTCGTGCAATGAAGATTGCGATGGTGGCGTACGTGCCACCGACTTGCCATCGGCTGCACCGCTCGCCGGCAGCGGGTAGTAGAAGGTCTTGCTGAGAATGGTGCCGACCGGGAAGTCGAACGCGTGCTCGGGCTGGTAGCCTGCGGCCTGCCCCTTCGGCATCCACACCGTGCGCAGCTTATGCGCGTAATCGCTGAACAGCGGCGTGTTCAGGTCATACGGCACCACGCCGTCATTGAGTGATAGCTTGCCATCGCGGATGCGCAGCACATGCCACTCATCCAGCGTCGCCGGCTGGCCCTGCTCGAAGAAATGCACGGCTGCTGGTTTGCCGCAGGCAACCAGCATCAGCAAGGTGCTGACCAACACAATCACCCGCACCATCAGATTGCGCATGCCCAGGCCTCAACCACGCTTCAAGTCGATGGCCGGCAAGCGCGGCAGATCGCACTCGAACGGTTTGGCATCCTTGCTTGGATTTTTGTAACCACCAGGACCATCGGCATTGACCACACCGCTGATGTTGCGCAGGCAGATCTGCGGACCGACCTTGACCCCGTCCACCATCCGCTCCTTGTTGTAATAGCCATCCCACAGCACGTCGGGGAAGTTGCCGGTCAAACCATACATCGCCACCTTCAGCGCCTTCAGATCCAGCCCGTCGGGCGAATCACCACCGCCGGACAAGGTGTTGTTGTGGATGTAGATGCGCTCCGGATACGGATCGAAGTTGGCCGAGGCGCTACTGTCCTTGTAGCCGGTGGAATAGACGCTGGAAACGATGATGTTGGTGGTGGCGTTGTCGCGCACCTCGTTGTCGAACACCTCGATGTCATCGTTGGAGTTGATGACGATGCCCGAGCCGGCTGGCACGCTGGCCACCGGAGTGCCCTTGGCGCCGAAGTTCTCGTGGTTGTTGGCGATCACCTTGTTGTTGAACACGCGGATATTGGCGCCCTGCTGCGACAGGCCCGGCATGTTGAACACCAGGATGCCGCCCGTGTTGCCGGTGGCCACGTTGTCGTAGACGTCGGCGTTGCGGGTGTTCTCGACCTCGATGCCGGCCACGTTCTGCTCGGCACGGCTATTGCGCACGATCACCCCGTCGGACTGGCCGACATAGATACCGGCATCGGAAGCGCCGATGGAAATGGTGTTCTCGATCAGCACGTTCCTGGTCAGCACCGGGTAGATGCCATAGGCGCCATTCTTGGTGCTGGGACCGCCGGTCCACTGCACCTTTACGCCACGGATGGTGATGTTCTCCGACTCGCTGATCTTCAGCCCGTCGCCCTTGGAATCCTCGATGGTGAGGTTCTCGATGGTGAAGTTGTCGCCATTGACCAGCAGCCCCTCGGCGCCGGCCTTCTGCCCCTTGAAGCTGAGCACGGTCTGGTCCATCCCTGCCCCGCGGATGGTCACCCCGTCGGCACGCAGGCTCAGGCTGCGCTCGAACTGGTGGCGGCCGGCCGGGATATCGATCACATCGCCGGGCTTGGCATCGAGCAGACGCTCCTGCAGCGTGGCCGCAAATGCCCCGTCGGCCGCAGCCACGCTTGGTGCCTGCTCGGCCTGCTTCTGGCAGCCGACGACCATGACGGCCAAGGTGGCGGAAACCGCCCAGGTAATGCTGCGCTGCATGACTCGCTCCCATACGGTGGCAGATGTTGGGCGCAGTCTGGCCTTCAGGCAGTGTTCACGCGAAGGGCAAGAACGGCATACTTGGGGGGGCAAAGCGGACAAGCTGGAGGGGCTTGAATGCATCGCAGGAATCCGGGCAGTGATCGCTTGGCCATCGCCAACGTGCCAACCAACATGCTCAGTGGCTTGCTGCTACTGGGCAGCGAACTGGGCGTGGACACTGAAAACTGGCTGGCCGGCCTGCATCTGAGCAGCGAGCAGCTCAACGATCCGCGTACCCGTATTTCCTATCGACAGGCATACGAGGTGATCCGCCGCGCCCTGCCCACGCTGCCCATCGATGCCGCCGGGCTGGCCATGGGCGGCGCCCAGAACGGCGGCAATTTCGGCCTGCTCGGGCTTGCGATGAAGACCGCGCGCACCTTTGGTGATGCGGTGAAGATAGGTCTGGATTACCAGCGCAACCTGGGCCCGTTGATGGACCTGGTGCTGGACGACAGCAAGCCGGAGACCCTGTCCATCATCGCCACCGCACCGGAGCAGGCGCATGACCTGCTGCCCTTCCTGTGCGAGGAAATGTTTTCCAGCATCCTGATGCTGGGGCGTGAACTGGCCGGCGATGCCTTCAGCCCGGTGCGGCTGGAACTGAGCTACCCGGCCCCGGCCACACTGGATGCGTACCGCGCGGTGTTCCGCTGCGAACCCTGCTTCAATCAGCCGCGCAACGCCATCGTGGTCGAGCGGCACTGGATGCAGCTGCCTTTTGCCAGCTACAACCCGGTGACATCGCAACAGGCCTTGTCGCTATGCCGTGCGCAATTGGCCACGCAGGCAATGCGCGGCGAGACCACCGCGGTGCTGGAACGCCTGCTGCGCACGCGGCTGCGCGACAACCCGCAGATGAGCGATGTGGCCCAGGCGCTGCACTCCAGCGAGCGCACCCTGCGTCGGCAGCTGGCCGATGAGGAAACCAGTTTCAGTGAGGTGCATGACCGGTTGCGCGCAGAACTGGCACTGGAGCTGCTGCAGAACCCGGAGCTGAGCATTGCCGCGGTCGGCAACCAACTGGGTTTCAACGACGCGCGCGAGTTCCGCCGCGCGTTCAAGCGCTGGACCGGCCACACCCCCAGCGAAACCCGCCAGCATCCTGGCTGAAACGCAGATGCCCGGCGTTGGCCGGGCATCTGCAATCACACATAGACGCTGTGGCAGATCAGTCGATGATCATGATCGCGTCGACTTCGAACGCGGCGCCCTTCGGCAGGCCCGACACTTCGATGGTGGAACGGGCCGGGAACGGGGCCTGGAAGTATTCCTGCATCACCGCATTGACCTTGGCGAACTCACCCAGGTCGGTCAGGTACAGGCCAAGGCGCACCATCTTGTCCAGCGAACCACCGGCTTCCTCGGCCACGGCCTTGAGGTTGTCGAAGGCGCGACGGGCCTGCGCGGTGACGTCGCCAGCGACGATTTCACCGGTCGCCGGGTCCAGCGGAATCTGGCCGGAGAAATACACGGTGTTGCCGGCGCGCACGGCCTGCGAGTACGGGCCGATGGCGGCCGGGGCATTGGCGGTGTTGATGATCTGGCGGGACATGGACAACTCCAGTCTGGAAAAAGGTGGGCCATTGTAACGTCGCGATGTTGGCGGGCGCCTGACCAGGCCTAGCGGCCTCTGGTCAAAATATCACCAGTGCCCGAAAAGCCATGCAGCACAAGGCCTGCAAAGGCTTATCCACAACTTGTGGGCATCACAGGACACAGCCTGTGTGGATAGCCGGATGCAGGTAGAGCCGAGCCATGCTCGGCTGGGGCGTTACCGGCAGTTTTGTGGGAGCGGTGTAAGCCGCGAAGCAGATGGTCCATCCGACTGGCAGACATGACGACTGACTCATTGATGTCAGCTTCGCGGCTTACGCCGCTCCTACAAGTGCCTTTGCTGTATCGGTAGAGCCTCTGCCGAGCATGGCTCGGCACTACATTCGAGTCATCCACAGGTCGTGGACAAAATATCACCATGTTTTGCAGAGGTCCGTAGCGCAGGGGCTGCGCGGCCTTATCCACAGCTTGTCTATGCAGCAGGACACAGCCTGTGTGGATAGCGCAACGCGGCCTTGTAGGAGCGGCGTAAGCCGCGAAGCAGATGGTCCAACAAACTGCAGCCAGTCCAGCGATTCCAGCTTCACGGCTGACGCCGCTCCCACAAGTGGCCTGTTTTATCGGTAGAGCCCCCTGCCGAGCATGGCTCGGCACTACATGGCGCCCTGTGCGGTCGGGTTGGGTGTTGGTTCGCCGATCCGGCGCAGGGTATTTCGGTCGGTATGCGCGAAGGGCTCGCTGCGGTCCGGAATGACCAGCATCGTTTCCTGCTCGTACGACCACGTGCCGTCGTCATTGATGGTTACTTCGATCTCGTAGCTTTCGGTACGGAACGCATGTTCGAGAAACGGGTTCGAGCTGATGCCATTGGTCATCGAGCCACGCTCGGCGCGCAGGCGGAAGCGCTTCGCATCCGGTGCCGCCTTGCCCACTGCCATCGCGGTCTGCCCGCGCGGGATGGTCAGCGTCTGAATCACTGTGCCGGTTGCCGGCTCCCACAACCAATAGCCGACCTGATCGTGGAAGGTTTCCACTTCACCGGGCTTGTGGATGCGCGTGTGGTAACGCAGCCCGTAGAACAACTGCGGGCCATTGGGCTGCGCATCGATCGGCTGCAGTTCGACGTGTTCGATATAGGCCTGGCGCTCGGGACCATCGGCCTTGGGATTGACGTCCATGCCGCGCTCGCCGATCCAGATGCCGGCCATCGGCGCTAGCGGCCCGAGGTTGGCCAGCGTATTGGTATCGGCGGTGGGTTCGGTATAGATGTCTTCCGGGAACGTCGTCATGGGGTACAGCCTTGTTGAGATCCCGGCCATGGTACGCAGAACACACTACAGGCTCACCCCTACCTGTCCACAAGTGATGGACAAAATATCACCATGTTCTGCAGAGGCCCGCAGCGCAAGGGCTGCGCGGCCTTATCCACAGCTTGTCTAAGTAGCAGGACACAGTCTGTGTGGATAGCGGAATACAGGTAGAGCCGAACCATGCTCGGCTGGAGCGTTGCCTGCGAGCGAGATCGGTTTTTTTGTGGGAGCGGCGTAAGCCGCGAAGCAGATCATCCTTCAGATTGCGGGCAGGCTCGTGGTTCCAGCACCGCCAGCTTCGCGGCTTACGCCGCTCCCACAAACCGGCGCCGGTAAGGCCCTTGCCGAGCATGGCTCGGCACTACATCTACTTGCCCACAGCTCGTGGACAAAATATCACCATGTTTTGTAGAGGGCCGTGGCGCAAGGGCTGCGCGGCCTTATCCACAGCTTGTGTAGGTAGCAGGACACAGTCCGTGTGGATAGCGGAATACAAGTAGAGCCGAGCCATGCTCGGCTGGGGCGTTACCGGTAAACCCGACGTGGTCTTGTAGGAGTCAACTGTCTTGAGCATCGTCCTTAGGCCCGGCCCGCCAAGGGGCGTTATCGCGCTTCATGGCATTGAGTCTGGTCAGATATTTGCGCATGCAGGCCGTGACA
>NZ_JBRREB010000079.1:0-13804 GCF_056759995.1 Stenotrophomonas sp. STEN030
AAACCCCACTCTGACCCCGGTTTTGACTCCCGCTCTTGATCCGGTTTTGCTTTCGAATCAGACCGCAGTCACGTGCAGCCGCACATCAACATTGCCGCGCGTGGCGTTGGAGTACGGGCAGATCTTGTGCGCGGCTTCGACCAGGCGCTGGGCGTCGGCTTGTTCCAGGCCCTTCACTTCAACGTGCAGGTCGATGTCCAGTGCGTAGCCGCCTTCGGCGGTCTGGCCGATGCCGACTTCCACCGAGGTGGCGGTGCCGGCGGGCTGCAACTGCAGCTGCTTGGCGGCGACTGGCAAGGCGTTGTCGAAGCAGGCGGCGTAGCCGAGGGCGAACAGCTGCTCGGGGTTTGCGCCTGCCTTATTGGAACCCGGCAGGGCCAGATCCAGGGCGAGACTGCCGTCGTCCAGTGCGGTACGGCCGGCGCGGCCGCCGGTGGCGGTGGCGCGGGTTTTGTAGAAAATCTTCATTGCCGATTCCTTGTAAGGGTGCGTTGGGTACGTCTGTGGAATGCAAATTCGGGAGCGTTGTTGATTGCATGTTTCCCGGGTGCGCTTCGCTTACCCGGGCTACGCGGCTCAGGCCAGTTGTGCGAGCAGAGCCTTGGCCACGGCTTCAGAACTGGCCGGGTTCTGGCCGGTGACGAGGTGGCCGTCGCTGAGCACGTAAGGCGCCCAATCCGGGCCCTTGCTGTAGTTGCCGCCCAAGCGGGTGAACTCGTCTTCGATCAGGAAGGGCACCACCGCGCTCAGGCCGACGGCGTCTTCTTCGCTGTTGGAGAAACCGGTGACCTTACGGCCAGCCACCAGCGGCTTGCCGTCGGCAGCGCGTGCGGCGATCAGCGCGCCGGGGGCATGGCAGACCAGACCCAGCGGCTTGTTGGCGCGATCAAAGGTTTCGATCAGGGCAATGGAGTCGGCATCGCGGGCCAGATCCCACAACGGGCCGTGGCCGCCGGGGTAGAACACCGCATCGAACCTGGCGGCGTCGATCTGCTTCAGTGGCAGCGTGGTGGCCAGCTGCTTCTGTGCATCGCGGTCGCTGCGGAAACGGTCGGTGGCCGGAGTCTGTGCATCGGGCTCATCGCTGCGCGGGTCCAGCGGCGGTTGGCCGCCGGCCGGCGATGCGAGGGTGATGGTGGCGCCGGCATCCTTGAACACGTAGTACGGGGCGGCGAATTCTTCCAGCCAGAAGCCGGTCTTGTGCCCGGTGTCGCCGAGCTGGTCGTGCGAGGTCAGTACGAACAGAACATTCATGGCATTGCCTTCATTTGGTGGGGGAAGAGGCTGCGACGGTGTTGCCGCACAACAGCAGGTGTTCGGTTGCTTCGCGTGCCTGTTGCAGCGGCAGGCGGTCCTGACTGAGCTTGGACAGCAGGGCCGCGCCCAACCACATCTGGTACAGCACGCGGGCGACATCCAGTGCGGGCTTGCCGTTCGGCAGCGAGCCGTCGGCGCAGCCTTCTTCGACCAATGCGGCGATACGTTGCAGCAGACGCTGCACGCCTTGGTCGAGCACGCGGCGCATGTCCTCGGAAAGGTCTGACACCTCGGCGGCCAGCTTCACCACCAGGCATTCCTCGGCCCAACCCTGCGCCGGATCGGCCGGGTCACGCGCCCATGCATCCCAGTAGCGCATCAGCCGTTCGCGACCATTGCCGGGTTCGGCCAGCAGCTGCTCGAGCTTGCACCCGTAGCCGTCTACGTACTGTTGCAGCAGCTCGCAGCCGAACACTTCCTTTGACGCGAAGTAGTGATAAAACGAGCCCTTGGGCACGGCGCAGGCCTTGAGGATTTCCTGCAGGCCGAGGGCGGCAAAGCCTTTCTGCAGGACCAACCGGTAGCCGGTGTCCAGGATGTGCTGGCGGGTGGCTTGGGCTTTTGGGGAGAGGTTCATGGGGTGGAGCTTACTCCGAATAGACCGGTCGTCTATTAATGAATGATTACCAGAGGAAGCAGGCGGGATGCAGCCATCCCTTCTCCCACATGCGGGGTTAAGAACAGGCGTTTACGGGCCGTAGGCACGTGACTGTTCGTACGCCCCGCGTGCTACGCGGGGCCGGGGCGCGGAGCGAGGTGCCCCGAAGGGGCGGATGAAGGGAGCTTTGGCTTTGGCTTTGGCTTTGGCTTTGGCTTTGGCTTTGGCTTCATCGCCTAAAGCCAGGCGCGGCTGGTTTATTCGCAGATCAACGATTGCTGCTTCGCTCTGCCCTCACCCCAACCCCTCTCCCGCAGGCGGGAGAGGGGCTCTTGTCGTCGCGGGTCTCAGGGACAGCCCCCAACTTCGCTCATTTCCTCGCAAGTTCTGCGCATCGCGCACGCGAGCTACTCTTGGCCAGGCTGCTGCAGGCGCCCCGAAGGTCTACCAAGACAGAACTGAAACACCGCACCACAGGCGGTCCCAGCAAAGCCCCAAATTTCAAACAAACGATTAAAACACTGCTAATTTCGCCGAACTGGACAGCATTCCCCGCTTCCCTCACACTGCCGCCCTTCCCCGCCGACCCTTGGCACATGGCAAAACTGCTGGTCCTTCACGGCCCCAACCTCAACCTGCTGGGCACCCGCGAGCCCGACGTCTACGGCCACACCACGCTGGCCCAGATCGACGCTGCGCTCGCCGCACAGGCACAGGCACAGGGGCACCAGAGCGAACACCTGCAGTCCAACGCCGAGCATGTGTTGGTAGACCGGGTGCAGGCTGCGCGCGCCGATGGAACCGCTTTCATCCTGATCAACCCCGCCGCCTTCACCCATACCTCGGTGGCCCTGCGCGACGCGCTGGCCGCGGTGGCGATTCCGTTCATCGAGATCCACCTGTCCAACCCGCATGCGCGCGAACCGTTCCGCCAGCACAGCTATCTGAGCGACAAAGCCGTCGGCGTGATCTGCGGCTTTGGCGCCGACAGCTACCGCTATGCGATGGACGCCGCCCTGGCCCGCGTGGGAGCGGCTGCGTGAACACGCTGCCGCGGTTGCTGACGGGTATGGCCGTGGTGTACCTGCCGCTGGCGGCTGCGCATGCGCAGAACCTGGATCGCGCTGCCGAAGGCATCGACTGCGCGAACGTCACCAGCACGATGGAGAGCGACCTGTGCGCCTCTGATCGCGCCACCGAGGCCGATGCGGTCTTGAACACCACGTACAAGCAGGCCCGCCGCCAGCTGCAGCAACAGGCCGCCGATGGCAGTTGCACGCATTGCGGCAATGCCGAGCAGCAGTTGATTGAGGCACAGCGTGCCTGGATCCAACTGCGCGACAAGGACTGCGACGCGGTCTACGCCTTCCACGCTGATGGCACCTCGCGCAATGGCGCGAAGATGCATTGCCTCACCACCCATGCGCAGGACCGTACCCGGCAGCTGCGCGATTTCTACGAACTTTGACCCGGGCGCACCGCGCCTACTCCTTACTGACTTACTGCAACCAAAGAGGCCCTCATGGATCTGCGCAAAATCAAGAAGCTCATCGACCTGCTGGAAGAGTCGAACCTGGCTGAAATCGAGATCAAGGAAGGCGAAGAGTCCGTACGCCTGTCGCGCAACCCGGTTGGCGGCTACGTCGCTGCCCCGGCACCGGTCTATGCCGCTGCCCCGGTTGCTGCTGCCCCGGCCATGCCGATGAGCGGCCCGACCGAAGCCTCCACCGGCGGCACCGCCAAGCCGGGCAACGCCCTGCCGGAAGGCCACGTGCAGCGCGCGCCGATGGTCGGCACCTTCTACTCCTCGTCCTCGCCGGACAAGCCGGCCTTCGTCAGCGTTGGCCAGACCGTCAAGGCCGGTGAAACCCTGGCCATCATCGAAGCGATGAAGATGTTCAACCCGATCGAGGCCGAAGTGTCCGGCACCGTGGTGGCCATCCTCGGCGAGAACGGCAGCCCGGTTGAATTCGACCAGCCGCTGTTCGTGATTGCCTGAGGCGCCGGCCATGCTGGATAAAGTCGTCATCGCCAACCGGGGTGAAATCGCGCTGCGTATCCTGCGCGCGTGCCACACCCTCGGCATCCGCACGGTCGCGGTGCATTCCACCGTTGACCGCAATCTCAAGCACGTGGCCATGGCCGACGAGTCGGTCTGTATTGGTCCGGCACCGTCGTCGGAAAGCTACCTCAACATCCCGGCGCTGATCGCCGCGGCCGAGGTCACCGACGCGCAGGCCATCCACCCGGGTTACGGCTTCCTGTCCGAGAACGCCGACTTCGCCGAGCGCGTGGAGCAGTCCGGTTTCATCTTCATCGGCCCGCGTGCGGAAACCATCCGCCTGATGGGCGACAAGGTGGAAGCCATCCGCGCGATGAAGGCTGCCGGCGTGCCGTGCGTGCCTGGTTCGGGCGGCCCGCTGGGCGAAGACATCGTCGCCAACACCAAGATCGCCCGTGAGATCGGTTACCCGGTCATCATCAAGGCCTCCGGTGGCGGTGGCGGCCGCGGCATGCGCGTTGTGCATGCCGAAGGCGCGTTGAAGGCCTCCATCGAGACCACCAAGTCCGAAGCCAAGGCGGCGTTCGGCAATGGTGAGGTCTACATGGAGAAGTACCTGGAAAACCCGCGTCACGTGGAAATCCAGGTGCTGGCCGACGGCCAGGGCAACGCCATCCACCTGGGTGAGCGCGACTGCTCGATGCAGCGCCGCCACCAGAAGGTGGTGGAAGAAGCACCGGCACCGGGCATCACCTCCGAACTGCGCGAGCAGATCGGCAAGGTCTGCGTGGAAGCCTGTGTGCGCATCGGTTACCGCGGCGCCGGCACCTTCGAATTCCTGTTCGAAGACGGCAAGTTCTACTTCATCGAAATGAACACCCGCGTGCAGGTGGAGCATCCGGTGACCGAGATGGTGACCGGTATCGATCTGGTTGCTGAGCAGCTGCGCATTGCCTCCGGCCAGAAGCTGACCATCAAGCAGAGCGACGTGGTGCTGCATGGCCACGCGATCGAATGCCGCATCAACGCCGAGGACGCGGAGACCTTCATTCCCAGCCCCGGCCTGATCACCGGCTTCTATCCGCCGGGTGGCCCGGGTGTGCGCGTTGATACGCACATCTACGCCGGCTACAAGGTGCCGCCGAACTACGACTCGATGATCGGCAAGCTGATCGTGCACGGCCCGGACCGCGAGACCGCCATTGCCCGCATGCGGGTGGCGCTGAGCGAGATGGTGGTGGACGGCATCAAGACCAACGTCGCGTTGCAGCAGCGCATCATGCGCGACCAGGGTTTCCAGGCCGGTGGACAGAACATCCACTATCTGGAAAAGCGTCTGGCCGAGCGCAAGACCCGCTCGATCGCGTTGACCTGATTGACGGCAGCACCGGTAGTGCCGAGCCATGCTCGGCAGAGGCTTTACCGGTAATGCCCCAGCCCTCACCCCAACCCCTCTCCCGTAAACGGGAGAGGGGCTCGCAGTGCCGAGCATGGCTCGGCACAACAGAACCGAACAGGCACAAAAAAGGCCGGGATTCCCGCCTTTTTTGTGCCAGATGGAAACGCCGGCTTACTCGGCGTCCACCACGCTGCCCTTGAGCGGCTCGGTGCCCAGCGGCGAGGACGGATCAACCACCGTCACCGTCTCCACCGAACCATCTGGCCATACGATCTGGAAGCTGCTGCCCGGCTGCAAGGTGTTGAACGGCATGCCGCTCTGCGCGCGGTACACCGCTGCCGCCTGGGTGGCGCCGGCACGACGCAGATCTGCATCGGACTTGACACTGGTCAGCTTGATCTTGGACAGCGATCGGTAGCGGTCTTCGTAGGTATCGATCAGCACCACGCCGACCGCGCCAGCCGAATAGGCCACGAACAACACCACCCAGATCCAGAACTTCGCCCCGTGCATGAAACGTCGGTAATTCATTTCACACCTCGTCGCGCTTTGCGCAAGCTGTTGACCATCTCGTCCATCTTTTCCACACCCTGCCGCGGTACTGCAGCGTCGTACACGAATGACTGAAAATCCTGCTGTGGATCACGCGAACAAATCCCGCCATTGGCGCAATAGGCCGTCAACAGCGCGCTGCCCGGGCCGCATGCCAAACCAAGCTGGCAGGCAGCAACCTGCCAGGCCAATTGACTGAACTGACTACCTGCAACCATGCCCCTGTAAGCATCATCACCAGCGGCCGAGGTACCCATCGCACCGGAAATTGCCAAGAAGGCTTCCGGGTCCTGCGAGGACTGCACCCGTTCTACCAGCTCACGCCGGTATTCGGGGGTCTCTTTCAGGGGTTCACCCATCGACAACAAAGCTGCCTCGGCTGCGAGATTGCCTGCCTTCGCCGAGGCCAAGCGTTCTTGCAGCAGGCGCGCGCGGCCCAGTCCATCGGCAGCGGTAAAACCCGCGCAGCCCTGGCGCACCTTGCCGCGCGCGGCCAGCATCGCGGAAATGGCATCCAGGTCCATGCGCTGCAATGCGGCGCTGTCCAGCGCGTAGCCCGACGGGTCCATCGCGAACACGCCGCAGTAATCGTAGATGCGGCTGGCCATCCAGCCGGCCTCGGCATTACCCGCATCCGCAGCAGCCTGCAGCTGCCGGGCATAGGCAAACAGATCGCTGCCGTTTTCAAAGGCGGCGCGCAGGTCCAGCGGCAAACCCACCGCCACGGCGGTGGATTGCTCAGGCGCCGCGGTAGCGCCACTCAAGGTCGGCGCGCCAATTTCGACGGGACTGGCGCCACTGGCTGCAGCAACTTCCGCCGTGTCCCCATGCAGGAGGTTGCCACTACGAACACCCAACGCAACCATCAGCACTGCCGCAGGCAGCACCAATAGATACCAGGGTTTTTTGGCCAGCAACGCGAGCATGGAAAGGCGAGAGCCTGTTACCCAGTTAGAGGGCGTTAATTCTATCAATAACTTGTCGACGCGGCGGCTGAACCAGCCAGCTGAACGCGCAATTGGGGCCAGCCTCGTCTAGGATGCGTGCCCTGTCCCGCCGTTGCCTTACGCCGCCATGCCCTTCCTCGAATTGACCCTGCGCTGCACCGAAGCCACCCAGCCCCGTTACGAGAACGCCCTCGATGACGTCGGCGCATTGGCGGTGACCATGCTCGATGCCGACGCTGACACCAGCAACGAGCGCGCGATTCTGGAGCCGGGCGTGGGCGAAACCCCGCTGTGGAACGAGCTGACCCTGACCGCACTGTTCCCGGCCGATACCAATGCGCTGGCGCTGCTGGCTGCGCTGGAGTCCTTCGACCCGGGCCTGGAGTGGACCAAAGCCAGCTTCCGCGCCGTGCAGGACGAAGACTGGGAGCGCGCCTGGCTGGACCAGTTCCAGCCGATGCAGTTCGGCCAGCGCACCTGGATCGTGCCGTGGAACCATGAGTTGCCGGAAGCCGCGCAGGCTGCAGATGCCGCCATCGTACGGCTGGACCCGGGTCTGGCGTTCGGCTCGGGTACCCACCCGACCACCGCGCTGTGCCTGCGTTGGCTGGACCAGCTCTCGGCCGAGGGCAAGCTGGCCGGCAACACCGTGCTGGATTTCGGTTGCGGCTCGGGCATCCTCGCCCTGGCCGCGCTGAAGCTGGGCGCAGCAGCCGCCGTGGGCGTGGACAACGACCCGCAGGCGCTGATTGCCACCCACGACAATGGCGAGCGCAATGGCGTGCATATCGCCGCCTACCTGCCGCAGGACGAGCCGGTTGCCACCTATCCGGTAGTGGTCGCCAACATCCTGGCCTCGGCGCTGGACGCTCTGGCCGAGTTGCTGGCCGCACGCGTCGCAGCGGGCGGGCAGATTGCCCTGTCCGGCATCCTGCACGGCCAGGAAGACGAGCTCCTGGAACGCTATGCGGCCTGGTTCGACCAGCTTGAAGCCACCCAGGATGGCGATTGGATGCGCATCACCGGCGTGCGCCGTGCTTGAATGGGGCCAGTGCCTCGGCCTGCCCTTCCATGACTGAAAAAACCAAGCCTGCCCGCCCCTCCTTGGCCACCTTCCTGAAAGGTCCGGCCAATGCTGCCAAGCCCGCCGCACCGGAAAGCGCTCCGGCCGCAACAGCGAGCGATGACACGCAAGCGACACTCGCGCTTGATCTGCTGTTGCCCGCGGATCAACCGGAATTGATGCAGCCTGACGTCGAGCGGGCTGCAGGCGAGCGACCAGTAGTCGAGCAGGCCGAAGCGGCGCACGTTGAAGCGTCGCAGCCCGGGCTCGTCACAGCGGAGACCGCCGCCATCAGCGACAGCGCCGTCATCGAGGACGCAGAGCAGGCTGAAGACGACGCATCACCGGCTGCGGCCGCGCCCAGCTTCGCGCGCGAAAGCCGCGCATCCACTGCACCAGCAGCCGACACCCCGCGCTGGCAATGGGGCCTGGTACTGGCGCTGGCGCTACTGCTCGGCCTGCAGATCATTCTTGCCGACCGCGCCAGACTGGCCGCCGATGCAGGCACCCGCCCATTGGTCAGCGGCCTGTGCACGGTGCTGCGCTGCTCACTGCCGGCGTGGCATGAGCCCAGCGCGTTCAGCATGCTCAGCCGCGATATCCGCCCGGTTCCCGGGCAGGCCGGCGCCCTGCAGGTGCAGACAAGTTTCCGCAATGACGCCCGCTGGGCGCAGGCTTGGCCGGCGCTGCGCTTGTCGCTGTCCGATGCCGACGGCCGGGTGATCGGCCGGCGTACCCTGCAGCCGGCCGAATACCTGGGCCCAGGCGCTGACCTGCTGGCGCGATTGGAGCCTGGGCAGAGTGCGCAGGTGTCGTTCCGGCTGCGCGAACCGGCCGCTGCCACCGTCGCCTTCAGCTTCGAATTTCAGTAACCGCGGGACAATGGCGTGGCAGGCCGACGGCCCACGCGCTAGACTCCCTCCCCCATGCCGGGCCAACGCGCCCGACTTTGCTGAACCCGGGAATTTCCTTGAACGCTGCCCCCACCCGTCCTGACACCAGTCGTGGCGCTCCGAAGCCGCCGCTTCGCGAACACGTTGCCCAGTCCGTACGGCGCTACCTGCGCGATCTGGACGGCTGCGACGCCGACGACGTGTATGAGATCGTGCTGCGCGAGATGGAAATCCCGTTGTTCGTGGAAGTGTTGAACCACTGCGAAGGCAACCAGAGCCGCGCAGCAGCCCTGCTCGGCATCCACCGCGCCACCCTGCGCAAGAAGCTGAAGGAATACGGGCTGGCGTAAGCCCCGGGCTGTCTGTGGTGCCGAGCCATGCTCGGCAGAAGCGTTACCGGTAGTCCCCGCCGTCGTACATTGCTGGGAAGGCCCCTTGCCGAGCATGGCTCGGCACTACATTGCATTGCTTGGAAGGCCTCTGCCGAGCATGGCTCGGCACTACACCCTGCTTCTGTGTGACCGCGCGGCTACAATATGGGCCCGCTTCCGCTTCCCCCTGCCTCCCCATGTCTTCTGATCTGCTGCCCGTACGCCGGGCTCTGCTGTCCGTTTCCGACAAGACCGGCCTGATCGATCTGGCCCGTGCCCTGGCTGCCCGCAACGTCGAGCTGCTGTCCACCGGCGGCACCGCCAAGGCGATCCGCGAGGCCGGCCTGCCGGTCAAGGACGTGTCCGATGTCACCGGCTTCCCGGAGATGATGGACGGCCGGGTCAAGACCCTGCATCCGATGGTGCACGGCGGCCTGCTCGGCCGCGCCGGTACCGATGATGCGGTGATGGCAGAGCACGGCATCGCGCCGATCGATCTGCTGGTACTGAATCTGTATCCGTTCGAGTCGGTCACCGCCAAGGCCGACTGCACCCTCGCCGACGCGGTGGAAAACATCGACATCGGCGGCCCAGCGATGCTGCGCAGCGCCGCCAAGAACTTCGCCCGCGTCGCCGTGGCGACCAGCCCGGACCAGTACGATGCACTGTTGGCCGAACTGGCCAACAACGACGGCAAACTGTCCGCCGCCAAGCGTTTCGAACTGTCGGTGGCCGCGTTCAACCGCGTCGCCCAGTACGACGCGGCGATCAGCAACTACCTGTCGGCCGTCACCGACACCAGCGCCGCTGTGCCGGTGCGCAATGAATACCCTGCGCAGATGAATTCTTCTTTCATCAAGGTCATGGACCTGCGTTACGGCGAGAACCCGCACCAGAGCGGCGTGTTCTACCGCGACCTGTATCCGGTGCCGGGCACCCTGGCTACCTTCGTGCAGCTGCAGGGCAAGGAACTGAGCTACAACAACCTGGCCGATGCCGATGCCGCATGGGAGTGCGTGCGTCAGTTCGAGGTGCCGGCCTGCGTCATCGTCAAGCACGCCAATCCGTGTGGTGTAGCCGTGGCTGCCGATGTCGGCGCCGCTTACGAGATGGCCTACAACACCGACCCGACCAGCGCATTCGGCGGCATCCTCGCCTTCAACCGCACGCTGGACCTGGCCTCCGCCAAGGCCATCCTCGACCGCCAGTTCGTTGAAGTGCTGATCGCACCGGACTACGAACCGGCCGCATTGGAATACGCCACCAAGAAGGCCAACGTGCGCGTGCTGCGCATTCCGGCCGGTGATGCACGCAACAACTACGACACCAAGCGCATTGGCTCGGGCCTGCTGATCCAGAGCGCCGACAACCGCGGCATGAGCGCTGACGAACTGAAGACCGTCACCCAGCGCGCGCCAACTGCGGCTGAAACGCGCGACCTGCTGTTCGCCTGGCGCGTGGCCAAGTACGTCAAGTCCAACGCGATTGTCTACGCCAGGGACGAGCGCACCATTGGCGTTGGCGCCGGCCAGATGAGCCGCGTTTACTCGGCACGTATTGCCGGCATCAAGGCTGCTGATGCGGGGCTGGTTGTGCCGGGCTCAGTGATGGCATCGGATGCGTTCTTCCCGTTCCGTGATGGCCTTGATGCAGCAGCCGAGGCCGGCATCACCGCGGTGATCCAGCCGGGCGGCTCGATGCGTGACAACGAAGTAATCGCCGCCGCCGACGAACATGGCATCGCCATGGTGTTCACCGGCGTGCGCCACTTCCGTCACTGATTCCATCACCGAGAGCTGGCACATGGCGACCAGGGTTTTCCCGCGTTTGATTTCCCTGCTCGCCGTCGTCCTGCTGGCTTCGTGCCAGCAGGGCACGCCCGCACAGAGCGACGCTCCAGCAGCAAAACCCAAACTCAGCTACGAGGCTGGGGTGATGGCGGTACTGCAGGAGCGCTACGGCAGCGCTGTGCAGTTGCAGGGGCAGTGGGCACAGCAACTGAGTGATGCAGATCTGGGTCAGGCGCGGCCGGTACATCGCGATATCTGTGCCGACCACGGCATCAGCGTGCAGAGCGGCAACTACCGCATGCTGGCGATCTGCACCAGCTACGACGACGCCAGCCCGATTGAACTGGGCAGCACCGATTTCGTCGTCCTGCGCCGCGCCGCCGATGACGGCGTCAGCATCGCCGCCGAACTGCTCGGCCAGGGCAGCGGCACCGGCGGCAAGCCGGGCGGCGTCACCACGCTGCAGATGGGCGCAAACGTCTGGGGTTTCCAGGTCGACGACGAACTGGTGGTGGTTGGCGCAGCAATGCGCAACCGCGCCTGGTATCTGTTCGATGGCAACGACAAACTGGCCAGCGCGGGCTGGCTGCGCAGCCATCTGGATGATCGCAACGCCATTGACTGCAATGCCTCCGGCAACTGCTCGCACGGGCGCCTGGATCTGAACTTCGATGCAGTCCCGGATGACAGTCAAGCGCAGCTCGCCTACTGGCCGCTGCGCGTGCAGGAGAAAGGTCGGGGCTGTGCCGGTACGGTGAACAAGCGCCATGACATCGCCTATGACGATGCGCAATCGCGCTATCTGATTCCTCCCACCATGCAGCTTGAGGCTTGCAACTGATGCGTAGCGCCCTCCTCGCCGTCACCACCGGACTTTGCCTCGCTCTGCTTTCTGGCTGTACAAGCAGCAAACTCACAGACGCCCAGCACACCGCACTTGCCACACTCAGCAAGGAATTGCCGACGCCTTACCGCGATGGATTGATCATTGCCTCGGCACATCGCCATGACGATGACATCGTGTTCGTGGTGAGTTTCCCCGATGCAACTGTCGCCATGGCCAAAGCCAAGCCCGACGTATTCGACGCGCTGCGTCGTGATGAAAGCGAGGCCATCACCGAACTGTGCAAGGCACCGGCATTTCAGCCGGTCTATGCCGCTGGCGGCGGTGCGCGTCGACGTTTTGTGGATGCCAATGGCGCGGTCTTCTTCGAAGTCACGCTGAAAGCCTCCGATTGCCTCCCCCATTGATGCCCCACAGGAACTGACCCCATGAAAATCCTCGTCATCGGCTCTGGCGGCCGCGAACACGCACTTGCCTGGAAGCTGGCGCAATCGCCGCGCGTAAGCGAAGTGATCGTCGCCCCCGGCAATGCTGGCAGCGCCACCGAAGGCAAGTGCCGCAATGTCGCAGTCAAGGTCAACGACATCGATGGCCTGCTGAAGCTGGCACAGGACGAGGCCGTGGGCCTGACCGTGGTTGGCCCGGAAGTGCCGCTGGTGCTGGGGGTGGTGGATCGCTTCCGCGAAGCCGGCCTGCGCATCTTTGGGCCGACCGCCGCTGCCGCGCAGCTGGAAGGCAGCAAGGCCTTCGCCAAGGATTTCCTTGCACGTCACGGCATTCCCACCGCGTACTACGCCGTGCATACCGAGGTGGATTCCGCGCTGGCCTACCTGCATGAAAAGGGCGCGCCCATCGTGATCAAGGCCGACGGGCTTGCTGCCGGCAAGGGTGTGATCGTGGCGATGACCATGGAAGAAGCCGAGGCTGCCGTGCACGACATGCTCAGCGGCAATGCGTTTGGCGATGCCGGCGCACGCGTGGTAATCGAGGAATTCCTCGAAGGCGAAGAAGCCAGCTTCATCTCGATGGTCGATGGCCGCATCGCACTGCCGATGGCCACCAGCCAGGACCACAAGCGTGTCGGCGATGGTGACACCGGCCCCAACACCGGCGGCATGGGCGCTTACTCACCGGCACCGGTGGTAACGCCAGAAGTACATGCACGGGTCATGCGCGAAGTAGTGGAACCGACCGTGGCCGGCATGATTGCCGATGGCGTGCCGTTCACCGGCTTCCTGTATGCCGGTTTGATGATTGATGAGGCTGGTGCGCCGAAGGTGATCGAGTTCAACGTGCGCTTCGGTGACCCGGAAACCCAGCCGGTGATGCTGCGCCTGCAGTCGGATCTGGTTGATCTGGTTGAAGCGGCGATTGATGGCGCGCTGGCAGGTGTGGAAGCGCAGTGGGACCCGCGTCCGTCGCTGGGTGTGGTGCTTGCTGCCAAGCCTTACCCGGAAACGCCGATCGTCGGTGACGTGATCAGTGGCCTGGCTGACGTGCCGGCCAGCGCCAAGGTATTCCACGCGGGCACCGCGCTGGATGCTGACGGCAATGTGATCAGTGCCGGCGGCCGTGTGCTGTGTGTTGCTGCATTGGGCGACAGCGTTGGCGATGCGCAGAAGCATGCGTATGCAGGTGTAGCCAAGATTCACTGGGCCAATGAGTTCCATCGCAACGATATTGGCTGGCGCGCGATTGCGCGCGAGCAGCAGTAAGCGAAGCGAAGCGAAACGGTAGTGCCGAGCCATGCTCGGCAAGGGGCTTTATCGGTAATGCCGCAGAGCTACCCCTCCCCAACCCTCCCCTGCACTTCGTGCAAGGGAGGGAGCGTAGTGCCGAGCCATGCTCGGCAGAGGCTTTATCGGGAAGGCCTCAGCGTAGTGCCGAGCCATGCTCGGCAGGGGCTCTACCGGTAATGCCCCAGCCGAGCATGGCTTGTATGTTCCTCCCGGCTCCTACGAGGTATGTAAGAGCTAGGGTGGAGGGACCGTCAACATGATATCTGCGGGTACCAGCCGACAGACGAGC
>NZ_JBRREB010000080.1:0-13775 GCF_056759995.1 Stenotrophomonas sp. STEN030
TCTTGGCGCGCGCCGCCGCCTCTCCGCCGACACAGACGTCATGCGCCCCGCCGCCCCCCCCCCCCCCCCCCCGCTCCCACAAAAGAAACCTTTTTCCAACCTGATTGAGCCCACCATGTCTGAAGCCAAGCGCCTGGCCGCCGAAAAAGCCATCGAGTACGTGCAGAAGGGAATGATCGTCGGTGTCGGTACCGGCTCCACCGTTGCCTACTTCATCGAAGCCCTGGCCCGCATCAAGGACCAGATTGAAGGCGCGGTATCCAGCTCCGACCAGAGCACCGCCCTGCTCAAGGGCCACGGCATCGAGGTGCTGGACCTGAACCACACCGGCGGCCTGTCGCTGTATGTGGACGGCGCCGACGAGTGCGATGGCAACAAGAACCTGATCAAGGGCGGCGGTGCCGCACTGACCCGCGAGAAGATCATCGCCGAGGCCAGCAAGCAGTTCGTCTGCATCATCGACCCGAGCAAGCAGGTCAAGGTGCTGGGCAAGTTCCCGCTGCCGGTGGAAGTGATCCCGATGGCGCGCAGCCTGGTCGCCCGCGAGATCCTGGCCCTGACCGGCGGTCAGCCGGTATGGCGCGACGGCGTGACCACCGACAACGGAAATCTGATTCTTGACGTGCACAACCTGGCCATCACCGACCCGGTGAAGCTGGAGCAGCAGCTCAACCAGATTCCCGGCGTGGTCACCGTCGGCCTGTTCGCCCGCCGCCCGGCTGACGTGGTCATCATCGGCGGCGAGCCGCCGCAGGTGCTGTAAGCCAAGCCAGCAAAGCTTTGGCTTTGGCTGTTGCTTTAGCTGTTGCTTTGGCTGTTGCCTTGGCTTTGGCTTTGGCTGTTGCTTTGGCTGTTGCTGTTGCTTTGGCTTTGGCAGCTGCTCCAAGCCTTGGCTTGTTGCTCTTCCCTTCTCCCGCAAGCGGGAGAAGGTGCCCGAAGGGCGGATGAGGGGAAGCTTTTGACTTTCACCGAACCCGCCTGAAGGCTTCCCTAGGAACCAGGCCCCAACCCATGCCCAAATCCTTCCTGCGCACCATACTTGCCCTTTCCCTGCTCGCCCTGGCCGGTTGCGCCAGTGCCGACAGCAAGCATTGGGTAGAACTGGCCGGCACCCGCTACAACGTGGAACTGGCGCAGAACGACGAAACCCGCGCCCGCGGCCTGATGTTCCGCGACCAGATGGACGCCGACCACGGCATGCTGTTTGTCCACGACCGTGAGGAACCGCAGGCCTACTGGATGAAGAACACCAGGATCCCGCTCGACATCCTGTATTTCGACAGCCAGCGCCGCCTGGTCGGCCAGCAGCGCGATGTGCCGCCGTGTTCGGCCGGCGACATGTGCCCGCCCTACCCCAGCTTCAACCCGGCGCTGTACGTGCTGGAACTCAACGCAGGCCAGGCCGCCAAACTCAAGCTGGAAGACGGAGCCGAGCTGACTTTCGGTCCCGGCATCGCCACCGGCAACTGACTGATACGCACAAATTGAACAGCGGCGCCCTTGAACCGGCGCCGCTTTGCCGCCAGTCTTGGGGCATGTCTGAAACACGCATTACCCTACCGCAGTGGGAAGAACTGGCCGGCTTGCCCGATGAGGCACTGCCGCTGCTGCCGACTGCCCTGCTGATCGCCCGCGACGAATACCCGCAACTGGACCCGGCCGCCTACGACCGCGTGCTGCAGGCGCATGCCGACCACCTGCGGGTGGAAGTGGACGCCATTGGTGAATGGCCGCTCAAGGTTGCCGCCATCAACAACCACCTGTTCAACGAGGTCGGTTACAGCGGCGACAACGAGGAGTACTACGACCCGCGCAACAGCTACCTCAACGAGGTGTTCGAGCGTCGTCTTGGCAACCCGATCTCGCTGGCCTTGGTACAGATCGAAGTCTCGCGCCGGCTCGGCCTGCCGCTGGAAGGCATTTCCTTCCCCGGCCACTTCCTGGTGCGGCTGCCGGTGGAAGACGGCGTGCTGATCATGGACCCGTTCAACGGTGGTCGCCCGCTGGGTGTGGATGAACTACGCGAGCGCGCACGCAGCAACCTGGGCGGCGAAACGCCCGATGACAGTGTGCTGGCGCAGATCCTGGACCCGGCACCGCACCGCGCCATCCTGATGCGCATGCTGCGCAACCTGCATGGCGTCTATGCCGAACGCGGCGAATGGGACCGCGCCGCACGTAGCGCCGACCGCATCCTCAAGCTCGTCCCCGAGCAGGCCGATGCCGTACGCGATCGCGGCCTGGCCTATGTGCAGCTGGAGCATCTGGCCGGCGCCCGCGCCGACCTGGCGCGTTACCTGAAGATGGCACCAGAGGCCGCCGATGCCCTCAGCATCCGCGAACGTCTGGTTGAACTGGGTGGCGAAAAGCCGAGGCTGCATTAAGCCCGGCGTAGCACCGGCCTTGCCTTGCTTTTGTGGGAGCGGCGTAAGCCGCGAAACTACTGCAGCTCCCGAAGCCGGCAGAGAACCTGATCCAACCAAAGACATGCACCGGGATTCCATGCAGGAAGCCGCTTTCGCCGAAAGACCGCGTTGATCAATGGCTACGGATGCACCATCGGCTTCGCGGCTTACGCCGCTCCCACAAACAACAGCACAAGCCGCGCGCTGCGGCTCAATCCAGCTCAACCATCTCGAAGTCATCCTTGGTCACGCCGCAGTCCGGGCAGGTCCAGGTGTCAGGCACATCTTCCCAGCGGGTGCCCGGGGCAATGCCTTCTTCCGGCAAGCCGTCGGCCTCGCTGTAGATGAAGCCACAGACGACACACATCCAGTTGCGCAGGGTGGAGGCCGTAGCGTCGGACATCGGGGATAATCACCGGACAAAGAAGCGGCGTTGATTGTCACATTCCCCACGCCGTACCGGTAGCCATACATGACCCAGCTCGCCGACGCCCGTGGCGTCTACCTGATCACTCCCGACGAAACCGACAGCGCGCGCCTGCTTGAGCGGGTCCGCCCTCTGCTGGCCGGCACCACCTGGCTGCAATACCGCAACAAGGCGGTCGGTGCGCCCACCCGTCTGGCCCAGGCCACTGCCCTGCAGGCGCTATGCGCCGAAGCCGGCGTACCGCTGATCATCAATGATGATGCCGCGCTGGCCCTGCAGGTCGGCGCCGCCGGCGTGCATCTGGGTGAGGATGACGGCGACATCGCCGCCGCCCGCGCCCTGCTCGGCCCGCAGGCCATCATTGGTGCTTCCTGCTATGACGAGTTGGCCCTTGCCCAGCGCGCGGTAGCAGCGGGCGCCAGCTATGTGGCGTTTGGCGCCTTCTATCCGACCCGTAGCAAAGTCACCACTCGCCGTGCCAACCCGGAGCTGCTGCGACAAAGCGCCGCATTGGGCGTGCCACGGGTAGCGATCGGCGGTTTGACCCCGGACAATAGTCGGCCTGTGGTGGAAGCTGGCGCGGATCTGATCGCGGTGATCAGCGGCGTGTTCAGCGAGGCCGATCCGGTGGCTGCGTTGGAGGCTTATCGGGGCTGTTTTAGCGCGGTCTGACTCTCACAGCCGTCACTATCTCTGCCATTCCCTTCTCCCGTCTGCGGGAGAAGGTGCCCCGAAAGGGGCGGATGAGGGGCTTTTGACGTTTGCTCGCTAGAAGCCTCCCCTCACCCCAACCCCTCTCCCGCAAGCGGGAGAGGGGCTAACGCCAAGCTCAGCTCTTCGTTGTTGTTGATACCTCAAAGGACTCACGCATGAACCACGCCCAATCCCACGCCCTGTTCACGCGCGCACAAACGCTGCTGCCCGGTGGCGTCAACTCACCGGTGCGTGCGTTCAAGTCGGTCGGTGGCGAACCCTTCTTCGTGCAGCGCGCCGATGGCGCCTACCTGCATGATGTGGATGGCAACGCCTATATCGACTACGTCGGCTCCTGGGGCCCGATGATCGTCGGCCACAACCACCCGGCCGTTCGCGAGGCCGTGCAGCAGGCCATCGGCAATGGACTGTCGTTCGGTGCGCCATGCGCGGCCGAAGTGACCATGGCCGAGACCATCACCCAGCTGGTGCCGTCGTGCGAGATGGTGCGCATGGTCAACTCCGGTACCGAGGCGACGCTGTCGGCAATCCGTCTGGCGCGCGGCGCCACCGGCCGCAACAAGATCGTCAAGTTTGAAGGTTGCTACCACGGCCACGGCGACTCCTTCCTGGTCAAGGCCGGCAGCGGCATGCTGACCCTCGGCGTGCCGACCTCGCCCGGCGTACCGGCCGGGCTGAGCGAACTCACCCTGACCCTGCCCTACAACGACTTCGAAGCCGCAACCGCCTTGTTCGAACAGCAGGGCGCCGACATCGCCGGCCTGATCATCGAACCGGTGGTTGGCAACGCCAACTGCATCCCGCCGCGTGAGGGCTACCTGCAGCACCTGCGCGCGCTGTGCACGCAGTACGGCACGCTGCTGATCTTCGACGAAGTGATGACTGGTTTCCGCGTTGCCCTGGGTGGCGCGCAGGCGCATTACGGCATCACCCCGGACCTGAGCACCTTCGGCAAGATCATCGGCGGCGGCATGCCGGTGGGCGCCTATGGCGGCCGCCGCGAGCTGATGTCGCAGATCGCTCCGGCCGGCCCGATCTACCAGGCCGGCACGCTGAGCGGCAATCCGGTGGCCATGGCCGCCGGCCTGGCGATGCTGCAGCTGGTGCAGGCGCCGGGCTTCCATGAGCGCCTGACGGCGGCAACCAACAAACTCTGCGATGGTCTGGAGGCGGCAGCGCGCGATGCCGGCGTGGCGGTCACCACCACCCGCGTCGGCGGCATGTTCGGCCTGTTCTTCACCAGCGAGAAGGTGGAGACCTATGCGCAGGCCATCGCCTGCGACATCAACGCCTTCAACCGGTTCTTCCACGCCATGCTCGAGCGCGGCGTGTTCCTGGCCCCGTCAGCCTACGAGGCCGGCTTTCTGTCCAGCGCGCATGACGACGCGGTGATCGAGGCCACGCTGGTTGCAGCGCGCGAGGCGTTCAAGGTAGTTGCTGCGGGTTGATCAGTCCACAGCGACAATGATCGAAATAGAGCCCCTCTCCCGCCCGCGGGAGAGGGGTTGGGGTGAGGGCAGCTGTTGCTCTAAAGCTTCTCGAACCCAAGATTCGAACAGCTCATCAGCTCACCCAAAAACCAGCTTGCCCTTCATCATTCCCCAATGCCCAGGGAACGAGCAGAAGAAGGTGTAATCGCCACCACGCGTCAACTTGCTGGTCGCAAAGCGCACCTGCGTGGTCTGTCCGCCGCCGATCACCGGCGTGAACGCGATCACCCGCGCATCATTCTTCGGCAGATAGCTGTCAGCCAGCGTCGAACGCATGCCCGCGGTGGCCACCTGCTGGAAGTCCGGCGTACGCGTCAGCACCCAGTTATGCCCCATCGCGGTAGCCGGCATCCTGCCGGTGTGCTTCAAGGTCAGGTCCACCTGGGTGCAATCGGCGGCCACGCGGATCTGCGGCAGCGAAAACTGCATCCGATCATTGCTTTCGATCGTGACCGCACAGGAGCGCGCCATCGCAGGCGCAGCAGGCAACAGGCCAACAAGGGCCAACAACAGCAGGCTGGAACGCTTCACGGTGAACTCCAAACAATGACAACTACGGTGTCCTGATTCTAGGCAAACCCCAAAGATTTCACCTGTGACGCGATGTCGCAGGCTGCGCGCAGCTGCCATGCCAGCGATACTGAAGCCCCGTTCCCGCCTTGCCACCCATGCAACGACCCCACGCCCTGCTGCTGGATTTCGACGGCCTGCTAGCCGATTACGATCACCGTATCCATCTGCGCCAGCTTGCCGATGCTGCAGGTTGCACGCCTGAGCAGGTGGATGCGGCGTTGCGCACAGACGGGCTTGAGTTCGCCCATGCCCGCGGCGAACTGGATGGTGAGCAGTTGTTGCAGGCATTGAATCAACGCCTGGGCAGCACGTTGGGCGCGGCCCACTGGCATGCTGCACGGCTCGCTGCCAGCAAGCTGCGCAGCGATTGCATGGCGGTGCTGGAGCGCGTCCATGCGGATGTGCAGGTTGCGGTGCTGACCAATAATGGCTTACTGACGCGGCCGGTGATCGAGCAGTTGCTAGCTGGCCGTCGTGTGCTGTGCAGCGCAGCGTTAGGAGTACGCAAGCCGGACCCTGCGGCGTATCTGGCAGCCTGCGCGGCGCTTGGCTGTGTGCCTGAGCGTAGCCTGTTCGTCGATCACCTGTTCCGCAACGTACAGGGCGCGCGCGAAGCCGGGCTGCATGCCGATACCGCGTTTCACGCGCAGTCGCTGCGACGCCTGCTCAAACGCCATCATCTACTGCCCTGACCTAGCTTCTCGACGCGATTGAAATTCATTTGATATCCGTTGGCGACACTGGCCTCCCAAGCCACTGGAGCCACCGATGAATCTGCCCTCGCGACTATTGCTGTCCCTCCTGCTGCTCGCACCGGCATTGCCACAGCCTGCATCGGCCGCAACCGACAAGGTGCTGATCGTAGTCAGCGGCGAAGGCAAGGATGCCGGCAAGCAGCGCCCGGGCTACGAGTTCGATGAGCTGTCGCAGGCCTGGTTGGTATTCAAGACCAACGGCCTGCAGGTGGAGGTCGCCAGCCCCAAGGGCGGCGCGGTGGAGGCCGACAAGTACAACCCGGACGAGCCCTTCAACGCTGCATTGTTGGCCGACGCACAGGCGATGCAGCAACTTGCCGCCACCAAGGCCACCACGGCGGTGAATGCCTCCGACTACGCCGCCGTGTATGTGGTCGGCGGCAAGGGCGCGATGTTCGATCTGCCCCGCGACCAGGCATTGCAGCAGCTGTTGGGCAAGGTCTGGGACAACGGCGGCATCGTCGCCGCGGTCTGCCACGGTCCGGCCGCCTTGGCCGAGGTACGACTGGCCGATGGCAGCCTGCTCGTTGCGGGTCGCCAACTCACCGGCTTCAGCAATGAGGAGGAGGCGGTATTCGGCAAGAAGTGGGCATCGCAATTTCCGTGGCTGCTCGAAGACGCGCTGCGCCAGCGCGGCGCGCAGTGGCAGGAAGCACCGTTGATGATGCCGAAGCTGGTGGTGGATGGGCGCTTGATCACCGGCCAGAACCCCTACTCCACCACCGCCGTGGCAGAAGCCATTGTGCACGCAACCGGCCGCACACCGGTCGCCCGCACACCATGGCGCGATGAAACCAGCATGGCCCTGGTGGAACGCCTGTTGAGCGGCGACGCGCAAGGCGCACGTGCTGCACTGGCGGCCGATACCTCGCGCCATCACGTTGAGCTGATCGGCATCCTCGGCTATTACCAGGCACAAGCCGCAGCCAACGATGCCGCCTTGGAGCAGGCCTTGCAGGTCATGGAATTGGCGCTGCCACACATGCACGAAGCCCGCCTGAAACTTGCTGCTGCCGAAGCTCACCTCAAACTCAAGCGACCGGCACAGGCTCGCGCCCTGGTACTCCAGGCACTGGCAAGCAATCCGAAGCTGGAACAGGCTCAAGCCCTCCTGCAACAGATCGACGGTTGAACCATGTCCCTGCCTGCCCTGCGCATTCTGGTGATCGAGGACAACCGCCTGCTGCGCGACAACCTGCAGGCGCTGTTGTCCGCACATGGATTCCAGCCCAGCTTCGCCGCCGATGGCCGCAGCGGCCTGCAGATGGCGCTGGCCGAACCACCGGACGTGCTGGTGCTGGATCTGGGCCTGCCAGGCCTTGACGGGCTGCAGGTCTGCCAGCGCCTGCGCGCCGAGTCCGACCGGCATGTCCCGACCCTGATGCTGACCGCACGCGATGCACTGGACGACCGCCTGCTCGGCTTCCGCAGCGGCGCCGATGACTACCTCGTCAAGCCTTTCGCTGGCGAGGAACTGGTGGCCCGCTGCCTGGCCTTGTCGCAACGCCATCGCGCCGGCCAGCAGCACGTGTTGTGCATAGGCAGCCTGCGGATCGATCGCCGTAGCCGCGACGTGCAACGCCATGGCCAGCACATCGAGCTGCACCAGACCAGCTTCGACATCCTGCTGGCGCTGGCCGAAGCATGGCCGCGTACGCTGACCCGCAGCGATCTGGTGCAGCGCCTCTGGGGCGATACGCCACCTGACTCGGACCCATTGCGCACGCATCTCTATCTGTTGCGGCAAATGCTGGACAAGCCTTTTGCCACACCGATGCTGAAGACCGTGCATGGCGTCGGCTTCCGCCTTGAGTCCGATGAGGACATATCGTGACGAATCCATCCTCGGTGCCACGCAAGCGCCTGCGCAACCGGCTGATGCTGGCCTTCGCCGCTTTCACGCTGGTGGTCGCCACACTGTTTGGGCTGTACGTGGCGGTATTCGCCTATGCGGTTGAAGACATGTTCTTCAATGGATTGCTGGAGCGCGAAGCCAGCGAACAGCTGCAGCATCATGCGCAGACCGGTGCGTGGAAAACGCCGCGCGAATCATGGATGCAGGTGATCGAATCCGCGACGCAGCTGCCCGACAGCATCGCCAGCACCCTTGCGCACGAGCCGCGTCGGCGAGAATTCCCGGGCAGCGACGGTCGCCACTACCATCTGCTGCGGCTGCAGGCTGATGATGCCGCCGCGCCTGCCTGGTTGCTCGCCGAAGTAAGCCAATTGCTGGTGGTGCGGCCACAGCGCGCGGCTTTGTTGCAGTTGCTGGCCTGGTCTGGCGTGGCGGTGATCGCGCTGGCCCTGCTGCTCGGCGCATGGCTGGCACGTCGCACTACCGCACCGCTGTCTCGGCTTGCCCAGCTCGTCGACAACGCCGGCCCCGATCACTTGCCTGCAGTGCATGCGCAGCGTTTTGCCGATGACGAAGTCGGCGTGCTGGCGCGTGGACTGGAGGCATTGATCACCCGCATCCGTGCCTTTGTCATCCGCGAGCGCGAGTTCACCCGCGATGCCAGCCACGAATTGCGCACACCGTTGGCGGTCATACGTGGAACCACCGAGCGTCTGGCCCGTGATCCGTCGCTGTCGCCAGCGGCACAGCAGGGGCTGTCACACATCCGCCAGTCCACGCTGCAACTGGAACAAACGGTCAGCATGCTGCTGTCGCTCGCACGCGAACAGGCGCTGCCTGCCACCGGCGAGCCGAATAGATTGCTGCCAGTGATCGAGCGCGTGATTGTCGAGCAATCACCGCTGTTGGACGACAAGCAGATCGAGCTGGACATCGACGTCGCGTTTACCGCAAGCAGCACCCTGCCGCTGGCAGTACTGCAGGTATTGCTCGCCAACCTGATTGGCAACGCCTTCGCCCATACAACCGCCGGCACGATACGCATCGCCGTTGAGGGCGAACAGCTGCGCATCACCAACCCCGGTGATGGCATCAGCGACCAGGCATTGGATGCCTTCAGCAAGGGAGCGAACAGTGCTGGCTTCGGACTGGGTTTGGCGATCGTGCAGCGGCTTTGCGAGCAGCACGGCATTGCCTTGGGCATCCGCCACGATGACGGGCTGACGACGGTCGCCTTCCCGCTCATGCCAGCGCGAGCCACGCCATGAAGACCCTTCTGCAGATTCTTCTGCTGTGCGTATCCGTCTTGGCTACGCCTTTTGCCGCAGCCGATGACAGCAGCCAACTGCAAGCTGCCATGCAGCGCATCATCGAAGAAGAAGGGCTGCAAGGTGTGGTCTGGACTACCGTCAGCGCAGATGGCCGCGCAGCCAACGGTGCTGCAGGCGTACGTGATGCGGCCACCCTTTCACCCATGCAGGCCTCCACGCGCGTGCACGTTGGCTCGGTCACCAAGGCCGTGCTTGCCCTTGGTGTGCTGCGCATGATCAGCCAAGGTCGCCTTTCATTGGAGACACCGGTGACACAGGTGGTTCCGGCAATCGGCTTTGATAATCCCTGGGAATCCACGCACCCGGTACGTGTGCACCATCTGCTTGCGCATACAGCTGGCCTGGAGAACCTAAAACTCGGCCAGTTCTTCAGTCTCAAGGCTACCGCTGACGTGCCCTTGGCGATCGCATCTGGTACGGATCGCGCGCCGCTACGCGTCCTCAGCCAGCCTGGCAGCCGCTTCAGCTACTCCAACCTCGGCTACACCGTGCTGGGGCAGGTGATCGAGGCCGTCAGCGGCGAACGCTACGAAACCTGGATGGACCGGGAAGTGCTGACCGTGCTGGGCATGCGAGAAAGCACGTTCACCTATACCGCGCAGACCGGATCGCACGCAGACCCGCATCTTGCGATGGGCCACTTTGAACAGGCGCGCCCTGCACCGGCCGTTCCCACTTTTCTACGCCCCGCCGCGCAACTGACCACTACCGCCGGTGACATGGCGCTGTTTGCCAGCTTCCTGCTTGGCGACGGCAGCAATGCGGGGCAGCCTTTCATCGCAACGGAGCTGATGAAGGCGCTGACTGCACCGGCTGGAACCGAGGCCGTGCGCGCTGGCCTGCCACTCGGTCATGGACTGGTGCTGGTCGGACGCGACCGGCACGGCCAGGTGGGCGACTGCCATCCCGGCAACACCGTCGGCTACTGGGCGATGCTGTGCATATTTCCGCAGCAGCGCAGCGCTTTCTTCGTCGCCACCAACACCGACAACGAGGACGCCGAGAACGAAAGACTCAACCAGCGGCTTGTCGAAGCACTGGCACTGCCGCCCATTGCTTCAGTGCAGGCCGCATCGCCGATCACAACCTCGATGTCAGCGTGGGACGGCTTCTACATCCGTTCACCCCAAGCAATGCCTGCAATTGCGCCATTGCAGGCGCTGACCGATTTCGTTCGCGTGGATACTGTAGGGGACAAGCTCCGCCTGCGCTCTCCATCCAGAGATGCACAGCTGCTGCAGCCGCAGGGCAATCGGCTGTTCCGAGCGGACGGCCGGGTTCTAGCCTCGCATGTGCTGTTGATTGGCGAAGACGGTGAACGCGTTCTGAGCGACGGAGTGCGCAACCATATGCGGGTTCCTGCCTGGCGCATCATCGTGCCAGGGCTGCTGCTATCCGTCGCCATCGTCGGCGTTGTCATCATGATGTTGGCCGGTGTTGTGTTGGCGATCCGCGGAAAGCTGCGTTGGCAGCATCCGGTTCTCCTGCCCTTCCTGGCCGGTACGGCCTTGCTGTTGCCAGCAGCCTTGTTCTATCGGCAGTCCCTGCTGGAACTGGGTGACAGGACTGTAGCGAGCCTGTCGATGGCCGGCGTGAGCTTGCTGCTGCCGTTGGCGCTGGTGACAGGAACGGCAGTGGGGCTGCATGGATGGCGACGCGCCGACCGCAATACGCGCCTGCTGACAGCATGCCTGCTGACGACACTACCCGGTGTTGGACTGCTGGTTGCATGGCAGTTGCTGCCATTGCGGCTGTGGCTGCTGTAAATGCCAGCGTCCTGACCCTTGCGCTGGCCGATACCGCAGACAAGCGATGCCCCCGAGTGACCGCTACACGCGGTGCACGTCGAGGGCATCAAGTTTCCGTAGCACTGTACTCGCCAGTGCTATCGCTTGCTTCAGCTGCGTGAGGCCATATAAGCGGCAATCGCCTCGCGCACGCGCTTCAGACCTTCCGCCACTTCTTCATCGGTGATGTTCAGCGCCGGCACGAAGCGCAGCACGCTGGTGCCGGCCTGCAGGATCAACACCTGCTTCTCGGCTGCCAGATCCAGCAGAACACCAATGTCAGCAACGTAGTCGGGCTTGAGCACCGCGCCCAGCATCAGGCCCATGCCACGCACCTGCTCGAACACGCCGAACTCTTCGCCAATGGCTTCCAGACCGGCTTTCAGTGCGGCCGACTGGCGCAGCACATTGGCCTTGATCTCGTCGGACGACAGCTTGCGCAGTGCCACGCGTGCAACCGCCGCCGCCAGCGGATTGCCGCCGAAGGTGCTGCCATGCGCGCCAACGCTCATCACGTCAGCAACCTTGGGGCCGGCCAGCATCGCGCCGATCGGGAAACCGCCGCCCAACGCCTTGGCGAGAGTGACGATGTCCGGGGTCACGCCCCAGTTCCAGTGCGCGAACAGCTCACCGGTACGGCCCATGCCGACCTGGATTTCATCCAGCACCATCAGCGCGTCGTGCTGATCGCACAGCTCGCGGGCGCGGCGCATGAACTCGGCGCTGGCCGGCATTACCCCACCCTCGCCCTGCACCGGCTCGAACATCACCGCGGCAACATCGCCACCAGCCATCGCTTCCTCAAGCTGGGCGACGTCGTTGAAGTCGACATAACGGAAGCCACCGGGCAGCGGCTCGTAGCCTTCCTGGTACTTCGGCTGGGCGGTAGCGGTCACCGTGGCCAGGGTGCGGCCATGGAAGCTGCCACGGAAGGTCACGATGAAACGCTTCTCCGGGCCACGGCCCTGAGCGCTGGCCCACTTGCGCACCAGTTTGATCGCCACTTCATTGGCTTCGGCGCCGGAATTGCACAGGAACACGCGCTTGGCGAAACGCGATGCCTCCACCAGCTCCTGCGCCAGGTGCAGCGGCGGTTCGCTGTAGAACATATTGCTGGTATGCCAGAGCTTGTCGGCCTGCTCGAACAGCGCTGCCTTCAGGTCCGGGTTGTTGTGGCCCAGGCTGCATACCGCGATGCCGGCGGCCAGGTCGATGAACTCACGGCCCTGCGTATCCCACAGTCGCGCGCCCTGACCTCGCTCCAGCACCAGCTGGCGCGGGCGGTAGACCGGCAGGTAGTAATTGGACAGGGACAACAGCGGCTCGACGACAGCGGTCATGGCGTTCCAGATCAGTGGGTGTGAACGGTCCATTGTCCTCCATTCCGTGGGCCTGCGGCACAATGGGCACATGCGACTGTTCTCTGCCCCCCAACTGAACCCGGCCAGCGACAGCGGTTGGCGCCGCCGCTGGTTCGACATCATCCACCGCACCGACACCCCGCCCTCGCGCCGGTTCGACCTGCTGCTGGTCTGGGCCATCATGGTCAGCGTGCTGGTGGTGATGTTCGACAGCGTGCAGCGCATCCACGTGGCCTGGGCCACCGGTTTCTACATCGTCGAATGGGGTTTCACCCTGCTGTTCACCGCCGAGTACGTGCTGCGCCTGCTGGTGGTGCGGCGGCCGCTGCGCTATGCGTTCAGCATCTGGGGGATCATCGATCTGCTGGCGATCCTGCCTTCCTATATTTCCTTCTTCATCCCCGGCACCCAAAGCTTGCTGGTGGTGCGCGTACTGCGTCTGCTGCGGGTATTCCGCATCCTCAAGCTGACCCGCTATATCGAGGAAAGCGGCGTGCTGATGGCGGCGCTATGGCGCAGCCGTCGCAAGATCCTGTTGTTCCTGTCGATGGTGGTGACCATCGCCATCATCGCCGGCGCCTTGATGTACGTGATCGAAGGCCCGCAGTACGGCTTCAGCAACATCCCGACCAGCATGTACTGGGCGGTGGTGACCATGGCCACGGTGGGCTTTGGCGACATCGTGCCGCACACCACCCTGGGTCGTTTCATCACCTCGGCGCTGATCCTGATCGGCTACAGCATCCTGGCTGTGCCGACCGGCATCTACACCGCCGAGCTGGCCGGCAACATGCTGCGCGAAAGCCGCCACGACAACCGCGGCTGCCCGGTCTGCGGGCATGAGGGGCACGAGTACAAGGCGCAATACTGCAATCGCTGCGGGCATGTGTTGCCGGAGCACATCGAGCATTGAGCCGTGTTGCAGAGTTTTGTAGGAGCGGCGTAAGCCGCGAAGCCGCTGCTGCGTAGTGGGGGGGGCGGGCAGGCGAAGAGGGGAAAAAAAGATAAACACGATAGAGCGAAGGAAGCAGAGAAGAGAGGGGGGGGGGGGAGGGAGGCAGAGGACGAGACGACCTG
>NZ_JBRREB010000081.1:0-13683 GCF_056759995.1 Stenotrophomonas sp. STEN030
TACCGGCCCCCCGCCTCCCGCCTGGCGGCTCCGCCCCCACCCACCCCGCGCCCCGCCCGGCCGGCGCCTATGCCCCCGCTCCGCCGCGCCCCGCCCCCCCCCCCCCACTACAGATTCAGCCCCTCTCCCGCGTGCGGGAGATGGGTTGGGGTGAGGGCAGCTTTGCTGGGAAAGCTCCTGCCGAGCATGGCTCGGCACTACACCTTTACTCGATGTTCTGGACCTGCTCGCGGATCTGGTCGATCAGCACCTTCAGCTCCACTGCGGCGTTGGAGGTGCGTGCGTCCACCGATTTGGAACCCAGAGTGTTGGCTTCGCGGTTGAACTCCTGCAGCAGGAAGTCGAGGCGGCGGCCGACCGGCTCGCGCTGGCGCAGCACGCGGCGGATCTCCGAAATGTGGCTGTCCAGACGGTCCAGTTCCTCATCCACGTCGAGCTTCTGCAGCCACATCACCAGCTCCTGCTCTGCCCGGCCCGGGTCAACCGGATGCGGCAGGTCGGCCAGGCGCGCGGCCAGCTTGACCCGCTGCCCCTCGCGGATGGCCGGGATCAGCTCACGCACTTCGCCGGCAATGCGTTCGACCGAATCGACACGTTCGCCGATGGCAGTGGCCAGCTTGTCGCCTTCACGCTCACGCGCCTGCACGAAGCTGGTGACGGTCTCTTCCAGCAAGGCCAGCGCCTCAACATGCAAGGCGGCACTGTCGGTGGCCTCGGCACGCAATACGCCGGGGTGCTGCAGCAAATCAGTGAAACCCACCTGCATCCCGGGGAAACGCCCCTGCAGGCGCTGCGCCAATTCAGACAGCTGATCCACCAGCACTTCGTTGACTGCCAGCGAGGTGGCGGCTTCCGGCGCGCGCAGGCGCATCACCAGGTCGAGCTTGCCGCGGCTGACCCGGGCGGCAATGCGCTCGCGCAGCTGCGGTTCCAGCGCACGCAGGTCCTCGGGCAGACGCACGCCCACTTCCAGGAACCGGTGGTTCACCGAGCGCAGTTCGCAGCCCAGGGTGCCCCACGCGGTGATGCGTTCGCCGCCGGCATAGGCGGTCATGCTCCGAATCATGTGCTTTCCGATGTGTTTCAAAGGGCGAATGGTACCCTAGCCACCTCTGGACGCTGGTGCATCCACCACCCAGACGCCCGCCAGTTCACCTCGTACTAACCGGATTCCCCATGACCTTTTCCCGTCCCAGCGGCCGCCAGGCCGACCAGATGCGCACCGTCACCATCGAGCGTTCCTTCACCCGCCATGCCGAAGGCTCGGTGCTGGTGAGTTTTGGCGACACCCGCGTGCTGTGCACCGCCAGCGTCGAGAACCGGGTTCCCGGCTTCCTGCGTGGCAAGGGCGAAGGCTGGGTCACCGCCGAGTACGGCATGCTGCCGCGCTCCACCCACACCCGCTCCGACCGTGAAGCCGCGCGCGGCAAACAGGGTGGCCGCACCCTGGAAATCCAGCGCCTGATCGGCCGCACCCTGCGCGCCTGCATCGACCGCAATGCTCTGGGCGAACGCACCATCACCCTGGACTGCGACGTGCTGCAGGCCGACGGCGGCACCCGCACCGCCGCCATCACCGGCGCCTACGTCGCTCTGGTGGACGCGGTGAATCTGCTGATGAAGCGTGGCGAGATCAAGCGCAACCCGCTGTTCGGCGCCGTGGCTGCCGTCTCGGTCGGCGTCTACAAAGGCCAGCCGGTACTGGACCTGGATTACCCGGAAGACAGCGACTGCGATACCGACATGAACATCGTCATGAATGACGGTGGCGGTTTCATTGAGCTGCAAGGCACGGCCGAAGGCCACGCCTTCCGTCGCGACGAACTGGACGCGCTGCTGGTGCTGGCCGAAAAGGGCATCCGCGAACTGTTCGACGCCCAGCAGGCGGCATTGGCGCAGGCATGAACCGGCGCCTTGCCCTGGTCACCCTCGTTGTCGCCGACTACGACGAAGCCATCGACTGGTACACCGGCAAGCTCGGCTTCCAGCTGCTGGAGGACCTGGACCAGGGCCGCAAACGCTGGGTAGTGGTCGGCCCGACCGATGGCAGCGCCGCGGCGCTGCTGTTGGCACGCGCCAGCAGTGAGGAACAACGCAGCCGCATCGGCAACCAGACCGGCGGCCGCGTTGGCTTCTTCCTGCACACCGATGACTTCCATCGCGACCACGCGGCAATGCTTGCGCAGGGCGTGGAATTCCTCGAAGCCCCGCGCGATGAACCCTATGCCACGGTCGCGGTGTTCCGCGACCTGTACGGCAACACCTGGGACTTGTTGGAGCCCAAGCAATGAAACTGGTACTGGCCAGCGGCAACGCCGGCAAATTGAAGGAGCTGCAGGCGATGCTGGCACAGCTGCCGTTGCAGATCGTGCCGCAGCGCGAACTGGGCGTGGACGATGTGCCGGAAACCGGCCTGACCTTCGTCGAAAACGCGCTGATCAAGGCACGCCACGCCTGCACGGTGACCGGCCTGCCAGCCCTGGCCGATGACTCCGGCCTGATCGTCGATGCACTGGACGGCGCGCCCGGCCTGTACAGCGCGCGCTATGCCGGCAGCCCTACCGACGATGCCGCCAACAACGCCAAGCTGCTCGATGCGCTGCGCGATGTCCCGGCCGAACGCCGCACGGCGCGCTTCTACGCGGTGATCGTGCTGCTGCGCCATGCCAACGACCCGCAGCCGCTGATCTGCGAAGGCAGCTGGGAAGGCCGCATCATCGACGAACTGCGCGGCAGCAATGGCTTCGGCTACAACCCGGTATTCCTGGATGAAGAACTGGGCCTGACCGCAGCGCAGATGGAACCGGCGCAGAAGAACGGCCGCAGCCATCGCGCCAAGGCACTGCAGTTGCTGGTCCAGCAGTTGTCCGCGCAACTGGCACGCTGAGATATCGCGCTGATGAACACGCATTCGCACCTCCACACCCACGATGCCGCCTGCGGCTGCGACGTAGCGGCTGATATACAGCTGGTGCCACCTCCGCTGGCGCTGTATGTGCACCTGCCGTGGTGCGTGCGCAAATGCCCGTACTGCGATTTCAACTCGCACAGCGCCAAGGGCGAGTTGCCGTTCGATGCCTATATCGATGCACTGATCCGCGATCTGGACCAGGACCTGCCGCTGGTCTGGGGCCGCGTGGTCAGCAGCGTGTTCTTCGGCGGCGGCACGCCCAGCCTGTTCCCGCCGGAAGCGATCGACCGTTTCCTGCAGGCGGCCAGTGCACGGCTGCGTTTCGCGCCGAACCTGGAAGTGACGCTGGAGACCAACCCGGGCACCGCCGAACACGGCCGCTTCGACCGCTACCGCGCGGCTGGCGTGAACCGCATCAGCTTCGGCATCCAGACCTTCAACGACGAAGCGCTCAAGCGCCTGGGCCGCATCCACGACAGCAACGAGGCCGAGCGCGCGGTCAAGCTGGCGCAGGACGCCGGCTATAAGAATTTCAACATCGACCTGATGTACGCGCTGCCGCAGCAGACGCTGGCCCAGGCCGAATACGACCTCGAGCGCGCCTTCGCCCTCGATCCCACCCATATCTCGCATTACCAGCTGACGCTGGAACCGAATACGGTGTTCTTCGCCCGGCCACCGCAGGGCATCCCCGACGAAGACAGCGCCTGGGATATCCAGGAGCACTGCCAGGCCCTGCTCGCCGAGCGTGGCTACGGTCATTACGAGGTCAGCGCCTACGCCCGCGACGGCTGGCAATGCCAGCACAACCTCAACTACTGGCGCTTTGGCGACTACCTGGGCATCGGCGCCGGCGCCCACGGCAAGATCAGCTCCGGCGCCGAGCAGCACGTGCTGCGTCGCTGGAAGCACAAGCACCCACAGACCTTCATGGACACCGCCGGCAGCCTGGCCAGCATCGGCGGCGATGACGTGATCAGCCCGGAGCGGCTGCCGTTCGAGTACATGCTCAACCTGCTGCGCCTGCACGAGGGGTTCAGCCTGCGCGATTTTGAGTCGCGCACCGGTTTGGCACGGAGCGTGCTTCTACCTTCCCTGGCAATGGCAGTTGAACGTAGCTGGCTCACCAGCAACGGTGAATACTGGACTCCGACCGAACTTGGTCGCCGCTTCACCAATGATGTGGTGGAGTTGTTCCTGGCGTAAGACCCGCGAAAAGTGGCCGTTACATCACATAAATGATAGAAAACGCCCATTCAGGGGGAAGGAACGCAGGATGTCAGGCACCGCACCACGCTCAGCCAGCCAATCCATGGCAAGGATCGCCACTGCGCCGGTATCTGCCCGCGTACGTCACTTATTGGAAAGTATCTTCCTGGCCACCGATGAAGTCCTGCGCACGCCGCTGCAGCTGACCGCCATCGAGCTGGAACGCGCCATGTTCAAACGCGCGGAGCTGGCCCACAACAGCCAGATTCAGTCCGACATCTATGCCCAGCTGCGGGTGCTGCGCGAGCACATGGAACAATTCCCTGATCTGTTTCTTGATGCACTTGCCACGCAAGTGGCGAGCTTCAAGGATCCGCCCAGGCCAGACCAGGAAGCACACGCAGCGACATTCAAATCAATGACGCTGGTCGAAGACACCGACATCGATCGCGACATCGTGCTGCATGAAATGGCGCGCCGCGAAGCGTTCCGCGCCCCAAGCCCCCTGCTGTTGTTGGGGCAGCGCTTTGCAGTACTTGCTGCGCAGCCAGCATTTGATCCCGAGCGTCTGCCGGTCGGCCCCTACGCGCAGTGCCGGGCACTGCGCGACGCCGGCGAGCAGATGCAGCTCAACCTCGATACCCAGCTGGTGCTGTTCCAGGTATTCGAACGCATGGCCATGACGCGCCATGCCGAACTGGTAGACCGCCTGAACATCCTGCTGGAACGCGAAGGCGTGCTTCCCGGGCTGGTGTATCGCCCGCATCTTCCCCGCCCCTCTGCCCCGCGCGGCGCGGGGGCTGCTGGCGGACAGGCCGATGCTGGCGGCGGGCCTCGCCCCGCAGGCGCGACCCCGCTGACCAGCTGGCAAGGCCAGGCTCCGGCTGCATCATGGGCCAATATCTCCAATGAGCTGCTGGGCAGCCCTACAGCAGCACCTGCCCAGGTCAGCACTGCACCGGTGCAGACGCCCGCCAGTGGCGGCGCCATGCCACCGATGGAAAGCCTGCACAGCCTGCTTGATGCCGCCCGCCACGCGCTTACGCTGAGCGCTGGTGCTGGTGCTGGTGCTGGTGGCGGTGGCGGTGGCGGTGCTGGTACAGCCGCAGGCGCAACGGCAGGGACTGGCGGCATGCCCGACTTTGCTGCCCTGCAAGCGCACGCGCAGGCACAACACGGCGCGACAGGTGCAGCTGCATACGCTGCTGCAGCCAACTCCAACAGCGCAAGCATTCCAGCCCAGCCCGTCTCCACCCAGACCGCAATGGACGTACTGGGCAAACTGCAGACCGCCGCTTCGTCTTCCGGTAGCCGCCACAGCATGGCCGACATCCGCAACGCGATGATGGCGCAGGTCAAGGCCGAACACGGCCCTGCCGCGACGCTGTCGGTGCAGGATGGCGACACCATGGACCTGCTGGGCATGCTCTACACCGAGCTGCAGCGCGAGGTGCGCAGCGAGGGCCCGGCCGCCGATCTGCTGCGACGCCTGCAGGTACCGCTGGCGCGCGCCGCCATCAGCGACCAGGAATTCTTCCTGCGCGACCAGCACCCGGCCCGCGAGCTGCTCAATGCGGTCGCAGAGTCCGGTGCGGTCTGGCTCAGTGACGAAGACAGCGATCCCGTGCTGCTGCTCAAGCTCAAGGACGCGGTCAACAAGGTCGTCAACGACTACCAAGGCGACGAGTCCGTCTTCGTCGAAGCCAACGACATCATCCAGGGGCATCTGCGCTCGGCGGCCCGCCGTGCGGAGATGGCCGAGCGCCGGCAGGTCGACGCCGCGCGTGGCAAGGAGCGTCTGGAGGCCGCCAAACAGCTGGCCAACAGCACCATCGATGACCTGTGCCAGAGCACCGAACCGCCCAAGTTCGTGCAGACCCTGCTGCGCAAGGCCTGGGCTGATGTACTCACCCTCACCCTGCTGCGTCAGGGTGAAGGTTCGGATGAGTGGCAGCAACGCGAGCAGGCCACCCGCCGCATCAGCGAGATCACCACCCTGCCGCCCGGTGGCGCGGCCGATGTCAGCTTCGGCGAGGAAATCGAGCAATCACTGCTGCAGGTGGGTTACCACCAGGATGAGGCTGCCGCCATCTCGCGTCGGCTGTCCACGCCCGGCGGCGAGGATGAGATCACCTCGCGCACCGAGCTGACCGCCAAGCTCAAGGCGCGTAGCCGTCTGGGCGAGGCCGGCGAGCCGGAAGAAGAAGAGCGCCGCAAGAAAGTCGAGCCCGCCCGAACCGAAGAAGAGGAAGCGCATTACCGCCAGCTGCGCATCCTGCCGTTCGGCACCTGGTTCGAATTCACCGTCAACCAGCAAGGCGACAACCGGCGCCAGCGCCTGTCCTGGTACAGCCTGATCACCGGCAACGCCCTGTTCGTGAACCAGCGCGGCCAGAAGGTCTCGGAAAACTCACTCGACGCGATGTCGCGACTGATGGCCAAGGGCCAGCTGCGCATCGTCACCGAAGACAAGGGCCGCCTGATCGACCGCGCCTGGCAGGCCACCGTGCGCGCGCTGCGCTCGATTGCCGGCCAAGCCTCCAACAGCGGGGAGTCCGCATGATCACCAATACCCGCCGCGCACCGCGCCTGCAGGTCCCCGAACTGGTGCAAGTGCGCGACCAGATGACCGGCACCCATATCGGCCGGCTCGGCAACGTGTCCGAAACCGGCATGTTGCTGATCACCTCGGTGCCTATGCAGGAGGACGCGCTGTACCAACTGCAGTTCCCGATCCCAGATGGTCGTGGCGGCCACCTGCAGATCGACGTTGGCGTACACCTGCTGTGGTGCGAGCCCACCCACGCACCCGAGCAGTCCTGGGCCGGCTTCCGCTTCCTGACCCTGGATAAAACCCATCGCGAGCGCCTGGCGCGGTGGATCGAAGGCAGCATCCCCGCAGCCTGAGTGCCGAAAACGGCACAGCAGCGGCGGACTGATTGCGGCAAAATTGGGGCCTGCATTCCGCATGTCCCAGCGAGCCACCGCGATGAACCAGCAAGATCCAGGCAGCCTGTACGCCCACCACCTCGGCGAAATGATCCGCCGCGCCGACGCTGCGCTGGCGCGTGGTGGTTTTGATCACCTGGTGGTTCCCAGCGGCACCCAGCATTACCAGGTGTTCGACGACCGCGATTACCCCTATGCGGTCAACCCGCAGTTCAAGACCTGGCTGCCACTGACCAAGCTGCCTTACAGCTGGCTGATCCACACCCCGGGCAAGCGCCCGACGTTGGTGTTCTACCAGCCCTTCGATTATTGGCATGTGGTGCCGGATGCACCGAGCGGCTGGTGGGTGGAGCACTTCGACATCCACATCATCCGCAAGCCAGACGAAGCGCTGGCCCTGCTTCCCGCCGATCCGAGCCGCTGCGCCATCCTCGGCGAGCCGCAGAGCGCGCTGGGTGGTTTTGCACCGAACAACCCGGCGGCGGTGATCAATTACCTGGAATGGCACCGCGGCTACAAGACGCCGTACGAAATCGCGCTGATGCGCCAGGCGCAGGTATTGGCGGTACGCGGCCACCGCGCAGCCGAAGCCGCGTTCCGCGCCGGCGCCAGCGAATTCGATATCCACATGGCCTATTGCAGCGCCGTCGGCCAGGACGCCAATGAGCTGCCGTACGGCAACATCATCGGCCTCAACGAACATGCTGCCGTGCTGCACTACACCGACCTGGGCAAGCAGCCACCGCAGCCGCTGCGCAGCTTCCTGATCGACGCCGGCGCTTCGGCATATGGTTACGCCAGCGACATCACCCGCACCTATGCAGCGGCCGGCCACGACGAATTCCAGTCCTTCATCGATGCGGTAGACGCCGCACAGCTGAAGATGTGTGCAGCGGTGCGCGCGGGTTTTGATTACAAGCAGCTGCACATCGATGCGCACCTGTCGCTGATGGGCATCCTCAAGGATTTCGGCGTGATCACGGTTTCGCCGGAAGCTGCCTTGGCGACGGGCGTAAGCGCGGCATTCTTCCCGCACGGCATTGGCCATCTGATCGGCGCACAGGTGCACGACGTAGCGGGCTTTGCGGCCAGCGAAGACGGCGGCCGCGTCGAACGCCCGGCTGGCCATCCGTATCTGCGCATGACCCGCGTATTGGAGCCAGGCATGGTGGTGACCATCGAGCCGGGCCTGTACTTCATCGACATGTTGTTGGATGAAGTGAAGAAGGCCGGCAACGCCGCCAGCATCAACTGGGATCGCGTGGACTTCTTCCGTCCTTATGGTGGCGTGCGCATCGAGGACGAGGTGCTGTGCACCGACGGCGAAGCGGACAACCTGACCCGTCCGGAATTTGCTGCACAGGCTTGATGCAAGGGCGACATCAGTCGCCCCGTGAATGCCCCCCGGGCGCGCAATGCGCCCGGGATGACTGGTACGGCGGATGCATTGATGTCCGCCTTGGCTGTCGCACCTATTTTTCGCAACCCACCCTCCTAGACCGAACCAGCCAGGCTTCGGCTTCGCTTTTGCTTCGGCTGTTTCCCCTCCCTTACGCGCAGCGTAGGGGAGGGCCAGGGAGGGGTGCCTTTGCTTTGCACTTGCACTTGCACTTGCACTTGCACTTGCACTTGCACTTGCACTTGCCGTTGCCGTTGCCGTTGCTCTTGCTCTTGCTCTTGCTCTTGCTCTCAGCTTTTGACGTACGGGCCCCTTCCGCAGCGACGGAGCTGGCAGACAAGACCCCGCACGGGGCGACGTGCATGGATGCACGTCGTTTTTCGACGATACATGGATGTATCGTCGAAAAATCCTGCCAGCGGAGTGGACCTGTAGCGCGCAGCGCGGAAGGCGCGTAGGCAGGGTGTGCTTTCTTTGGGCCACCTTTCTTTGCACAAGCAAAGAAAGGTGTGCTCGCGCGCCGAAGGCGGGCGAAAGCCCTTGATCTTGATCTTGGTTGCGGTTGAAGCAAGAGCGAGAGCTTTCACTCCCCTTCGGGGAGCGAGTTACTTTTCTTTGCTTGTGCAAAGAAAAGATAACCAAAAGAAAGCACACCCTGCCTCCGCGCCCACGCCGCTGCGCGACGCGGGTCCACTCCGCCGCCGGGATTTTTCGACGATACATCCATGTATCGTCGAAAAACGACGTGCGTCCTGCACGTCGCCCCATTCGGGGTCTTGTCCGTCGGCTGCGTCGCTGCGGAAGGGGCCCGGTAGATCAAGAGCTTTGGAGCAACTGCAACTGCAGAAGCGACAGCAACAGCAACAGCAACTGCCCCCTCCCATACCCGCCCCTACGCTTTGCGTAAGGGAGGGCAACTGCAGAGGCAAATGCAGAAGAAAATCCAACCGCTATAACCGAACGCCGTGCGCCTCAGCGCTTGGCCATGAAGGCTTCGATTTCATCGGCGCTGCGCTCCAGCGCACCGGTCAATACACGGTGCCCGTCCTCGGTGATCAACACATCGTCCTCGATGCGGATGCCAATTCCGCGCCAACGCGCCTCGACACTGCGATCGTCCGGCGAGATATACAACCCCGGCTCGATGGTGAACACCATGCCCGGCTCCAGCAGACGCGACTCACCGGCCACCCGGTAATCGCCCACATCGTGCACATCCATGCCCAGCCAATGACCGGTCTTGTGCCGGTAGAACCGCTGGTAATGACGCTCCAGGATGTTCTCTTCCAGATCACCCTTCAGCAGACCCAGGCGCAACAAGCCCTCAGTCAATACCTCCACCGCCGCAAGATGCCCTTCCTCGTAGGCAATGCCCGGCTGCGCCTGCTCCAAGGCCGCCAACTGCGCAGCCAACACCAGATCATGCAGCGCGCGCTGCTCCTCACTGAAACGGCCATTGACCGGGAAGGTCCGGGTGATATCGCTGGCGTAACCGCGATACTCCGCACCCGCATCGATCAACACCAGATCACCATCACGGCTACCGCTGTTGTTGTCGCGGTAATGCAACACGCAGGCATTCGCGCCAGCACCAACAATGCTGTTGTACGCAGAACACGCATCGGCGGCGCGGAACTCGCGCTCCAGCTCCGCCTGCAACTCGTACTCATGGATGCCCGCCCGCGCAGCACGCATCGCCGCACGATGCGCACGCACACTGATATCAGCTGCCTCCTGCATCAAAGCAATCTCGTCGGCACTCTTGTACAGGCGCTGCTCGTGCAACAGATGCCCCAGCTCGAGGAACTCATGCGGCGGCTGTGCGCCATTGCGCACCTGCGAACGCACCCGGTTGACCCAGCCGATCAACTTCAGATCGAAGTCGGCGTCGCGGCCGAAGTGGTAGTACACCCGCGAGCGTCCTTCCAACAGGCCCGGCAGGATTTCGTCCAGATCCTCGATCGGATAGGCGTCGTCCATGCCGTAGTGCGAGACCGCACCGTCCTGGCCTTCGCGCGGGCCGTCCCAGGCTTCCCGGTCCGGGTCGCGCTCGCGGCAGAACAGGATGGCCTCACCGTGCTTGCGCCCCGGGATCAGCACCAGCACTGCCTCCGGCTCCTGGAACCCGCTCAGGTACCAGAAATCCGAATCCTGACGGTACGGGAAGAACGTATCGTTGCTGCGTACCCGCTCCGTTGCTGCGGGCAGCACCAGAATGGCGTCATCGCCGGCCGCTTCCATCAACTGCCGGCGGCGGCGGGCGTACTCGGCTGGGGTGATACCGGACAGACGCTTCATCGCCAACCTCAGTTCAGGCTTTGCCGATGGCGCGAGCCCATCACGCAGTCGCCGTGCAACAGCAGTGCCGCAACGCGTACGAACTCTTCGATCTCGGACAGGGCGTCCTCGTCTTCATCGGCGCTATCGAACTCGTCAATCGAGGCCTGGGCCAGACGCGCCAGATCCTGCAGCGCCTCTTCGCCTTCCTCGCTCAACGCCGGTCGCTTGCCCGACGCCAGGCCGAAGCCGCCCAGGAAAGCCCGGCACCACTCAAACAATGCCTCGGTACGCACCTGCACCGGCTCTGCGGCATCCACCAGCACCAGCTCGAAGGCGAAGTCGCGGTCTTCCAACTGCGCAACCGTGGTCTGGCGCAGCAGGTCGAGCACGCTGCCAGGTTCCGGGGCTGGCAGGCCGTCGTCGGCCAGCACCTTGGCCGGCCAGGACGGCTCATCGGCGCCACCGGCGGCCAACCAGCCACACAGTCCGCCGTGGAGTTCGGCCGGGGAAGCAGCCAGGCCCAGCGACTGGCTGGCCTGGAGGATGTCTTTGACGGAGGGAAGGTCGGTCATGTCACTGATCTGTAAAGCGGAGAGGAACGCCGGCACCGGCAAGATGACGACGGCCGCACAGTGTACCAATCGCACTGCATACTCCTTCTTGACCGGCCCTCATCGCCATGCCTATCGTTCCGTCCATGGACTCCTTCGACCCCGCTGGCCAGCTGCTGGCCCTCGCCTCCCGCCTCGAGCTGCTGCTTGAGCGCAACCAGCGGCTGAGCGATGAAAACCGCAGCCTGCGCCAGCAACAGGAACAGCTGATCAGCGAACGCTCGCAATTGCTGACCAAGAACGAACAGGCCCGCTCCCGGGTGGAAGCCATGATCACCCGCCTCAAGTCGCTGGAGCAGCACACGTGAGCAACAACGAACCGGTCAGCGTCCATATCCTGGACCGCGAGTACACCGTTGGCGTGGAACCGACCGAGCGCGAAAGCCTCACCGCGGCCGCGCGCGTGCTCGACGGCAAGATGCGCGAAATCCGCGGCAGCAACCGGATGGCGGCGGTCGACCGCATCGCGGTGTTGGCTGCACTTAATCTTGCGCATGAGTTGCAGCAGGTGCGCGATGAGCAGGTTGCCCAGCAGCAGCGCTTTCAATCGGCCATGAACGAGTTGAACCGGCGCCTTGACCTGGCCATCGACAACGCGCGTTGACCCAGCTGACCAGCTCAGACAGATGAATCCGCGATTAGTGAAATACGACTGCACCTAGCCGTGCAACCTCGTTATACTGGCGACGCGTTCTCTGCTGTGAACGACGGCGTGTGCAAACATTCGCCTTGTCCCTTAATTACGACCACGGGGGCGCGACGGAGCCGGGTGTGCAAGTCCGCCTTGTAGCGGGAAGCCCGATGGCCCCCCAGCGTTCCCACTTGAACCCCGGGTTCAAGGTCGTTTCGCACGCATCGTCACCGCGGAGAATGCAATATTCGAGAACGACGCCTAACGGCGTCGTTCTTTTTTTGTCTTCGTCCTGCTGGAAACGCCGCGGAATGCGGATCTTGGGTAGTGCCGACCCATGGTCGGCAGAAGCATTACCGGTAGAGCCAGTGCCGACCATGGGTCGGCACTACAAAAGCTTGGCTCCCCAAGTGCTTCGCACTTACCCTCAGCCCTCTCCCGCTAGAAGATGGGCTTCCAGGCCTCGACCTTCGCAGATGACCGATCCCCGCCAACTCCTCCGCCAACAACTGCGTCAGCGCCGCCGCGATATCCCCGCCGCCGAACGTATCGCCGCTGCCGAAACCCTGGCCGCGCACCTGCTGTCCCTGCCTTTTGCAGGGATCAGCGGCCATGTCGCCGGTTACTGGGCGATGGACGGCGAGATCGCCCTGCACCGCTGGCAGATGCAGCTACCGCCGCAACAGACCTATTGCCTGCCGGTACTGCACGGCAAATTGCTGCGCTTCGCCCCTTGGCGGCCCGGGCAGGCGCTGGTCAGCAACCGTTATGGCATTCCCGAGCCCGACGTGGACCCGTCTCAGGCACTGCGGCCGGAGGAAATGGCCTTGGTCATCGCCCCGCTGGTCGGCTTTGATGACGGTGGCCGACGGCTGGGCATGGGGGGCGGCTGGTATGATCGCAGCTTCGCATTTCGGCAGCGCCAGGCCGCGCCGCCGTGGCTGGTGGGGGTAGGTTTCTCCGCCCAGCAGGTGCCGTCATTGCCGGTCGAGGACTGGGATGTGGCGGTGGATGCCATCTGTACCGAGCAGGCCACTCTCTACCCGGAACCGTTGAACGCATGACCGCCCGCAAGCGCTACTGGCTGATGAAGTCCGAACCGGACGCCTTTTCCATCGACGACCTGCAGCGCGTAGGCACCGAACCGTGGAATGGCGTGCGCAACTACCAGGCGCGCAATTTCATGCGCGACGGCATGAAGGTCGGCGACGGCATCCTGTTCTACCACTCCAATACCAAGGTGCCGGGCATCGTCGGCATTGCCACGGTGGCCAGCGAGGCCTACCCGGACGACACCCAGTTCGATCCCGAATCCGATTACCACGACCCCAAGAGCACGCGCGAGCAGCCGCGCTGGATGCTGGTGGACGTGGGTTTTGAGCGCAAGCTGGCGCAGGTGATCGCGCTGGACGAGATCAAGCTGCATGCGGAGGAACTGGGCGAAGGTTTCCCGCTGACCGCCAAGGGCAACCGCCTGTCGGTGTTCCCGGTTACCGCCGCACAGTGGAAGCTGCTGCTGTCGCTGGAAAAGAAAGCCAAGTAATTCTCTTTTGTTGTTGTAGGAGCGGGGGGGGGGGGGGGGGGGGGGGGGGGGGAGGAGGGGGTGTGGGGAGCGGCGCGGGGCAGCCCCCCCCCCCAACCAAACAAAAAAAAAACAGATAGGAATCCTGCAGCACACAGCCCAAGCGCCGCC
>NZ_JBRREB010000082.1:0-12841 GCF_056759995.1 Stenotrophomonas sp. STEN030
CGGGGGGTCGCGCCTGCGGTGTGCGGGGGCGCCGGGCGGCCCCCCCCCGGCGGGGCCCCCCCCCCCCACTACAGGGGCACTCCGTGCTTTAACCCCACTCCCCATCCCCATCCGTTCCTATCCCCGTACGCCGCATCACGCGGCCAGCATGGGAGCAGCAATCATGGCTAGCGCAAAGGGTTCAAACCGACCGGCAGTTCGCAACATGGCACTGGCCGCCGCAGTGACGCTGTTGGTTGGACTGCCTGTAGCGGCGGCGGTTCGGCATACCCCGTTCCCGGTAACGGAGAGCACGGGCGACCTCAAGGCCCCGACCACGCAGCGCACACGCCAGACCCAGCCAAACTTCCGGGCGCCCAGTGCCACCGTCTGCAGCGACACGCCGGTGCTGCGCGAGGTCGCTGATCCAAGCCCCAGGCCGCAGCAGCACAACATCGCTGCGGACGGGCTTCGCTTGCGCCGGGGGGGAGATGACCGGGGGCCGACCAAGATGATGGCACCGCCGGCACCTGCTGCACCGCCCGCACCATCACCTGTGGTCGTCCGCGCAGAGGCCGCCGCAGATGCCAGCTATGCGGCCGCGGAAATGCCGATGGCTTCTATCACCACCACTGGCAACGTGCGCCAGCAGCAGGTGCAGGTCACTGCGGGTGTCGTCGATGACAACGCCGACTTCACCGCATTCCAGCAGTTCCTGCAGCGTCATGAGGAAGCCAATAACCTCGGTCGCGATGTCAGCGTGCGCCAGCGCCTGCAGGTAGTTGATGCACAGGGCCGACCGGTGCCGGATGCGGAAGTGGCGGTGACTGCCCCTAATGGCGCGCGGATGTGGGCGCGGACCGATGCCGGCGGTCAGGTATGGGTGCATCCCAATGCCTTCGATGACCGTGATTCGGCCAGCTACCAGGTGCAGGTGCGACGCGCTGGGAAGACGGTGACCTCGGCCCTGCAGCGTGGGCAGAAGAATGCCCTGCAGGTGGTGGTTGCCGATGCACCGCTGCCGGCGCGGGCCAAGCTCGACCTGGTGTTCATGGTCGACGCCACCGGTTCGATGGCCGATGAAATCGACAAGCTGCGCGACTCGCTACAGGGCATCGTGCGTGATATCGCCCAGCTGCCATCAAACCCGGACATCTGTCTGGGGCTGGTGACTTACCGTGATCGCGGCGATGAATACTTCGTGCGTGGCTGGGACCTGAGCAACAACGTTGCTGGCTTCCAGAAAGTGCTGAATGGCGTGCAGGCCAATGGCGGCGGCGATTACCCGGAAGCAATGAACGAGGCCTTTGACCACGCGGTGCAGGCAATGAACTGGCGCGGTGCTTCAACTACGCGCCTGCTGGTGTCACTGGCCGATGCGCCGCCGCACATGGACTACCCGCAGCCGCGCTACGAGCAGACCATGCTGGCGGCGTTGGGCAAGGGCATCAAGGTGTTGAGCGTGGCCGCATCCGGCCAGGACACCACCGGTGAGATCGCGCAACGGCAGATTGCGCAGTACACCGGCGGGCGTTTCATCTTCCTCACTTACAAGGATGCGAGTGATCCTTCCAGCGGCCCGGGTAGCGAGACCGTGCATGAGGTGGAGAACTATTCGGTCGATACCCTGGACAAGCTGGTGGTGAAGCTGGTGCGCGAGGAACTGGCGCAGTTGCCGAAGGGATGAGCTGTGCTCCCTCCCTTTGCCGCAGGCAAGGGGAGGGTTGGGGAGGGGTAGGCTTTGGGGCCGTTCGAGGATTGCCAGCTTCCAAGGCCAAGCCCTGTAGTGCCGAGCCATGCTCGGCAATGGGCTTTACCGGTAATGCCCCTGCCGAGCATGGCTCGGTACTACCGAAAGCGGGCTTTACCGCGCTGGCAACGGAATGCTGTCGTCCTGACGGTCATCGCTTGCTGTCAGCGTCGCGGTATCTCCGCTCACGCGCATCATCCGCAATGGCTGGCCATCAAGGCGAAACTCCAGTGCCGACTGCAGACGGTCCAGTGCCTGTACCTGCGTGCACAACGAACGCGCGTGCTGTTCCAAGGCAACAGTACGGCCCTGCAGGCGCTGCTCCAGTTCGGCGTCGAGTTTTTCGGTGCGCTTGTCCAGCTTGTCCTCGCGGCCGGTGAATACCATCCACAGCACACTACGCGCGATCGATCCGCTCAGGCTCTCGGCAGCGGCTTCCACCCGTGCCTCGAAGCCGTCATCGAACAGCTCCTGCTCCCAGCGGCCGCGGCCGATGGTGGTGTCGACGAAGCGTTCGGCTTCCTTGCGCAGCTTGCGGACCTTGCGTGAGTTGGCATCGCCGGTCAGAGCCTCATAAACCGCATCCAGCGTATCGAAGGTGATGCCAACCGACTCGTTGGCAATGCCGGTGACCGCCGGCATCAGCTGGCGCACGCCGTTCTCCAGTGCGCGCAGGCGTTGTGCATCCGCGGCCGATACCGTCTGCATGCGGTTGTCGATGCTCAGCTGGCCGTCGTGGAACACGATCTCGCGCATCGGCAGCGTGTCGCGGCGCAGCCAGATGCCGCCGCCGTCGACCAGCACGTTGTAGTCGGTGGACACGCCACATTGGTCAGCGGACAGCTCCGGCGCCTTGACCGTAGCGGCCTGGGCTATCAGCGGCAGCAGCAGGGCCAGTGATGTGGCAATGGGCAGCAGGCGCATGGCGGCGAGCTCGTGGCGGGAGGACGCGACCAGCTTGGCCGCTCGCGGCATGGGCTGCGTCGGCCGGAAGTCACGTCCGGAAATTTCATCAGAAATTTACGTTATCAAGACAGGTGGTTTCCCTACAAAAAAACTCTGCAAAAGGCTTGACTGCGCACTCCGTTCCAGCAGGTTGCAGTGTCCGGCCTGGGCGGCAGACAGTCCAAGCCTTGTGCCGCAAGGCTTGGCAAAGAAATACTAGATTTGGTGTTGACCCTGTCATACACCCCCACTATCTTGTGCTCCGTCGGTTCTGACGGGATTTTTCCGTCGGATTAATAGGGAAGCTGGTGATGCCTTCAAGGCTAGTCCGGCACTGCCCCGCAGCGGTAATTGGGAACGACCCCGCCAACAGCACTGAGGCAAACGCCTTGGGAAGCGGCGGAGTAGGAGAAGGCTCCCGCCTTCCTGCCCATGAGTCCGAAGACCTGCCGACAGCCACGCGATGCACACCGCGTGGTGCCGGCTGCGGTGTCTTCGAGGGGAAGACGGCTGGTGACGTGGTGCCGTGGCTGCTGCCGACTCTTGGTCGTGCGCTGTCGCGGCTGCTGCGACGCCGTCCTTCCATGCTCGCTGCTCCGTACCGGCTCTGCTTCCTGCGCGGGCAGGAGCTGCGTGCATAACGTTTGCAAGGACACCATCGTCGTGACTGCCACTCATACTGACGTCGCTCCGGCTGAAGCCGGTTTTGAACTGACCCCGCCGCCGACCGCCACCGCCATGAGCGTGACCAAGCGCAATGGCAGCACCGAGCCGGTAGACCTCAACAAGATTGTCCGCGCCATCCAGCGTTGCTGCGAAGGCCTGCATGCGGTGGACCCGATGCGGGTGGCCACGCGCACCATCTCCGGCCTGTACAACGGCGCCAGCACCCAGGAACTGGACGAGCTGTCGATCCGTACCGCCGCCCTGCTGATCGGCGAAGAGCCCGAGTACGGCCGCCTGGCCGCGCGCCTGCTGGCCAACTTCATCGGCAAGGAAGTTTCCGGCCAGGAAATCCATGCGTTCTCGCAGTCGGTTGGCCGTGGCCACGAAGTCGGCCTGATCAACGACCGCCTGCTCAACTTCGTGCAGGTCAATGCACGCAAGCTCAACGACGCGATCGATCCGGGCTACGACCTGAACTTCGATTACTTCGGCCTGCGCACCATGTATGACCGCTACCTGCTGCGGCATCCGCATTCGCGCAAGGTCATCGAAACCCCGCAGCAGTTCTTCCTGCGCATCGCCAGCGCACTGAGCGAGGACGTGCCCGAAGCACTGGCGCTGTACCAGCGGCTGGGCAGCCTGGACTACCTGCCGTCCAGCCCGACCCTGTTCAACGCCGGCACCAGCCACGAGCAGCTGTCCTCGTGCTTCCTGCTGGATTCGCCGCAGGATTCGCTGGAGTCCATCTACGACCGCTATGCCGATATCGCCCAGCTGTCCAAGTTCAGTGGCGGCATCGGCGTCAGCTATACCCGCGTGCGTTCGCGCGGCTCGCTGATCAAGTCGACCAACGGTCACTCCAACGGCATCGTGCCGTGGCTGAAGACGCTGGATTCCTCGGTGGCTGCGGTCAACCAGGGCGGCAAGCGCAAGGGCGCGGCCTGCGTCTATCTGGAAACCTGGCATGCCGACATCGAGGACTTCCTCGAACTGCGCGACAACGCCGGTGATGATTCGCGCCGCACGCATAACCTCAACCTGGCCAACTGGGTGCCGGACCTGTTCATGCAGCGCGTCGAGGCCGACCAGGAATGGTCGCTGTTCGATCCGCGCGTGGTGCCGGAGCTGACCGATCTGTTCGGCCCGGCCTTCGAGCAGGCCTATGTGCAGGCGGAAACCCAGGGCAAGGCGCGCAAGACCGTGTCGGCACGCAAGCTGTACTCGCGGATGATGCGCACCCTGGCTGAGACCGGCAACGGCTGGATGACGTTCAAGGACAAGTGCAACCTGGCCAGCAACCAGACCCTGCGCGCCGGCAACGTGATCCACCTGTCCAACCTGTGCACCGAGATCCTGGAGATCACCTCCAACGACGAGACCGCAGTCTGCAACCTGGGCTCGATCAATCTCGGCAACCACCTCGACGCGCATGGCGATTTCGATTTCGAGAAGCTGGCCGAGACCGTGCGCCTGGCCGTGCGCCAGCTCGACCGCGTCATCGACCTGAACTTCTACCCGATCGAAACCGCACGCCGCGGCAACCTGCGCTGGCGCCCGGTCGGCCTGGGCTGCATGGGCCTGCAGGACGTGTTCTTCCGCAAGCGCATGGCATTCGACTCTGCCGAAGCACGCGCGCTGTCGACCAAGATCGCCGAGGCCATCTATTTCCACGCGCTGGAAGTGTCCTGCGAACTGGCCCAGGAACGCGGCAAGCACCCCTCGTTCAACGACACCCGCGCTGCCCACGGCGAGCTGCAGTTCGATGCATGGAACGTGGTGCCGGACGACGTCGAGCGTTGGGACGCACTGCGTGAGCGCATCAAGCAGCATGGCCTGCGCAACTCGCTGATCATCGCGATCGCGCCGACCGCGACCATCGCCTCGATCGCCGGTTGCTACGAGTGCGTCGAGCCGCAGGTGTCCAACCTGTTCAAGCGCGAGACCTTGTCGGGCGACTTCCTGCAGATCAACCGTCACCTGGTTGCCGAGCTGAAGCAGCTGGGCCTGTGGACGCCGGAAGTGCGCGATGCGATCAAGCTGGCCGACGGTTCCATCCAGAGCCTGCCGCAGATCCCGGAAACCCTGCGCCACATCTACCGCACCGCATGGGAACTGCCGATGCGTTCGCTGATCGACATGGCCGCCGCACGCGGTGCCTATATCGACCAGTCGGCCTCGCTCAACCTGTTCATGGAAAGCCCGAACATCGGCGCGATGTCGTCCATGTACATGTATGCCTGGAAGCAGGGCATCAAGACCACCTATTACCTGCGCTCGCGTCCGGCCACCAAGATCGCCAAGACCACGGTCAGCAGCTACACCCCGGTCGAAGCCGTGGCCTGCTCGCTGGAAAATCCGGAAGCCTGCGAAGCCTGCCAGTAACCGCGTAAGCCCCTCTCCCGCCCGCGGGAGAGGGGTTGGGGTGAGGGCGCTCTTGAAAGCACGTAGCGCCAAAACCCCAAGAACCAACCCTCATCCGCCCCGTTGGGGCATCCCCGCCTTCGCGGGGACAGGCTCTTCTCCCGCAGGGAGAAGGGAAAGGAGAAACCCCCATGTCCAATGAATCCCGTCAAATGCTGCTTGATCCCGGTTTCGAGCTGACCCTGCGTCCGATGCGTTACCCGGACTTCTACGAGATGTACCGCAACGCCATCAAGAACACCTGGACGGTGGAGGAGATCAATTTCCAGATCGACATCACCGACCTGCACCAGAAGATGTCGCCGGCCGACCAGCACCTGATCCACCGCCTGGTCGCGTTCTTCGCCACCGGCGACTCGATCGTGTCGAACAACCTGGTGCTGAACCTGTACCAGCACCTCAATGCGCCGGAAGCGCGCATGTACCTGTCGCGCCAGCTGTATGAGGAAGCGCTGCACGTGCAGTTCTACCTGACCCTGCTGGACAACTACCTGCCGGATCCGGAAGAGCGCTTCAAGGCCTTCGCCGCGGTGGAGAACATCGATTCGATCAAGAAGAAGGCCGCGTTCTGCTTCAAGTGGATCGACGCGCTGCAGGACACCAAGCGCCTGGAAACCCGCGACGACCGCCGCCAGTTCCTGCTCAACCAGATCTGCTTCGCCGCCTGCATCGAAGGCCTGTTCTTCTTTGCTGCCTTCGCCTATGTGTACTACTTCCGTTCGCGTGGCCTGCTGCCGGGCCTGGCCTCGGGCACCAACTGGGTATTCCGCGACGAGAGCTGCCACATGGAGTTCGCGTTCGAGTGCGTGCGCAAGATCCGCGCCGAAGAGCCCGACCTGTTCGACGCCAAGATGGAACAGGAGGTCTACCAGATGCTGGAAGAGGCCATCGACTGCGAAGTGCAGTTCGCCGAGGATGTGCTGTCCGGTGGTGTGGCGGGTATCTCCACCCGCGACATGCGCGAGTACCTGCAGCACTGCGCCGACAACCATTTCCTGAAGCTGGGCATGGCCAAGAAGTACAACGTGCGCAACCCGCTGCCGTTCATGGAACTGCAGGACGTGCAGGAACTGACCAACTTCTTCGAACGCCGCGCCTCTGCGTACCAGGTGGGCGTGCAGGGTGAAGTCGCGTTCGATATGGCGTTCTGATCGACTCCCTCCCTTGCGCGAAGCGCAGGGGAGGGTTGGGGAGGGGTGCTTTTTAGCTTCTGAGGCTTTATCGGCTTCGCGGCTTATGGCCCTAGGCCACCCAGCGCCGCTCCTACAAGAGCTGCAGCCGCGTACACAAGCTGCACAGCTTTGCGGGCGTATCATCGGCGCCAACTTACAGGTGATGCCTCCATGACCCCCATCGTCGAAACCAATCCGCCGGTCGAAGTCCGCATGGCGGAAATCGTGTTCCCCAACCACACCAACCACATGGGCACGCTGTTCGGCGGCCAGGCACTGGCGTGGATGGACAAAGCGGCCTTTCTCGCCGCTGCCCGTTACTCGCGTTGCACCGTGGTCACCGCACGCTCGGACCAGGTCGATTTCAAGCTGCCGATCCGCATCGGGCAGATGGTGGAAACCATCGGCCGGGTGGTCAAGGTTGGTCGCAGCTCGATGCATGTGGAAGTCGAACTGATCGCCGAAGACCTGCACAACGGCGAACGCGCGCTCTGCACCAAGGGCACGTTCGTGATGATCGCGCTGGATGGCGAAGGTCATCCGACCACCGTGCCGACGCTGCCGACGCAGGCCTGAGCCTCGCGGTGATGACCACTTCATCGATACCGACCGGGCGTCTATCGCCGGCAGTGATCACCGAGTTGCCGGAGTTCATCGCCGGTCATCGGCGCCTGTTCGTGGTCACCGGCGCCGGTTGCAGCACGGATTCCGGTATTCCCGACTACCGCGACAGCGATGGCCAATGGAAGCGCACGCCGCCGGTGACCTACCAGGCCTTCATGGGCGAGGAGGCGACGCGCAGGCGCTACTGGGCGCGCAGCCTGCTGGGCTGGCCGCGCTTTGGCCAGGCCCTGCCGAATGGCACGCACCATGCGCTGGCGGCGCTGGAAGCCGATGGTCGCATCGAGCTGCTGCTGACCCAGAACGTGGACTGCCTGCACCAGGCTGCCGGCAGCCAGACCGTGATCGACCTGCATGGCCGTCTGGATCAGGTGCGTTGCATGGGCTGTGAAGCACGCAGCTCGCGTGAGTTGCTGCAGCAACGCCTGCTGGATGCCAACCCGGGCTGGGACGTGCTGGAGGCTGGCATCGCGCCCGATGGTGACGCCGATATCGAGGCTGATTTCTCTTCGTTCGATGTGCCTGCCTGCGAGGCATGTGGTGGCGTACTGAAGCCGGACGTGGTGTTCTTCGGCGAGAACGTGCCGCGTGAGCGCGTCGCGGCAGTGCATGAGCACCTGCAGCGTTCGGACGCGGTGCTGGTGCTGGGTTCGTCACTGATGGTGTATTCCGGTTTCCGCTTCGTCGATGCCGCTGCCAAGGCCGGTTTGCCGATAGCTGCCGTCAATCTCGGCCGTACCCGCGCCGATCACCTGCTGTCGCTGAAGGTGGAAATGCCCTGCGCCCAGGCACTCGCGTTCCTGTTGGACGGTACCAAGACGCAGTGATCCACGACGCCGGTTGAATCGGCGGCCGCTGCGGCGTGCAATGGGCGCCCCCACTGTTGATGGACGTCCCCCACGTGAGTCAGCTTTTCTCACCGTTGTCGCTAGGCCCGCTTTCCCTTTCCAACCGCATCGTCATCGCGCCCATGTGCCAGTACTCGGCGCAGGATGGGCAGGCCACCGATTGGCATACGATCCACTTGGGCCAGCTGGCGCAGTCCGGTGCCGGTCTGTTGATCATCGAAGCCACTGCGGTCGAGCCACGTGCACGTATCAGCTGGGCCGATCTGGGTTTGTGGGATGACGCTACCGAGGCTGCGCTCGGCAAGGTGCTGGCATCGACGCGGCGCTGGTCGAGCATGCCGATCGGCGTGCAGTTGGCGCATGCCGGGCGCAAGGCGTCCACTGCAAGGCCCTGGGATGGCGGTAGCGCGATCGCGCCGGAACAGGAGCACGGCTGGCAGGTGCTGGCACCGTCGGCATTGCCGTTCAAGGCTGGTGATCCCACCCCGGAAGCATTGGATGACGCCGGCATCGAAGCCGTAGTCGAAGACTTTGTTGCTGCCGCCAAGCGCGCAGTGCGGCTTGGTCTGGAGCTGATCGAACTGCATGCCGCGCACGGCTACCTGCTGCACCAGTTCCTCTCGCCGTTGAGCAACCAGCGCGATGATGCCTATGGCGGCTCGCTGGAAAACCGCATGCGCCTGCTGCTGCGGGTATTCGATGCGGTGCGTGCGGTGGTGCCGGCCAATGTGGCCTTGGGCGTGCGCATCTCCGCCACCGATTGGGTGGAAGGCGGTTGGGATGTCACCCAGAGCATCGTGCTGGCCAAGGCGCTAGAGGCACGTGGCAATGATTTCCTGCATGTTTCCAGTGGCGGGCTGGACCCACGCCAGCAGATTCCGGTCGGCCCCGGCTACCAGCTGCCGCAGGCCGCTGCGATCAAGGCCGAAATCGGCACGCCGGTGATCGCGGTGGGCCTGATCACCGAGCCTGCGCATGCCGAAGAGATTCTGGTTGAAGGCAAGGCCGACGCGATTGGTATCGCCCGCGGCATTCTGTACGACCCGCGCTGGCCGTGGCATGCAGCCGCAGCGCTGGGCGCGCAGGTGACGGTTGCACCGCAGTATCTACGCAGCGAACCGCATGCGGCGCGTGGGCTGTTCAAACTGGCCGAGCAAGGCTGAGCAGGAAACAGGGCGTCAGCGGCATTCAGCCGCTGACGCTCATGCGTGATCGATGTCGATGCGCCAGGCCGGCGGCAGGGCATCGAGGATGTGCTGCAGCAGCGAGCGTACTTTCGGGGTCAGGTCGCGGCGGTCGCTGACGCACAGGAACAGGCGCATCGGCTCCGGCGAGGCCTGCACATCGGTAGCGGACTCGTTCTGGAACAAGGCCTGCAGTTCGCCGCGGGCCAGATAAGGTGCGGCGACGAAGGCCGCCAGCCGGGTGACGCCGCCGCCGCGTGCGGCCATCGCCGCCAGTGCATCGATATCGTCACTGACCAATGCCGGTTGCACCTCGGCATCAAAGCGCAGACCGTCGCGGACGAAACCCCAGCGCAGGTAGCGCCCATCCAGTGGGTAGCGGAACAACAGGCAACGATGCTCGCGCAGCTCTTCGGGTGTACGCGGGGTGCCGGCAATGGCCAGATAGGCTGGTGCGGCACAGAACACGAACGGCACCTGTGCGATCGGCCGTGCCACCAGGCCTTCTTCCAGCTGCGGCTCGATGCGAATGCTGACATCCACGTCTTCGTGTGCGTGATCGACGCTGCGGTCGGCCAGCAACAGTTCCATTTCCAGTCGTGGATAGCGTTGCTGCAGGGCTGGCAGCAGCGGCGCAAGCACATGCCGGCCGAACGCCGCGCTGCTGGCGATACGTAGCCGACCGGCAGGTATCGCGTCTGGATCAGTCACCGCTGCCTGGGCACGCTGCAGGTCGCGCTCGATGTGGCGCACCTGCGCCAGGTACAGCGCACCACGCTCGGTCAGGGCCAGCTGGCGGGTGGTGCGGTTGAACAGGCGCACGCCGAGGTGGGCTTCCAGCCGGGCGATGTTCTGGCCCACCGCCGCCGCACTGATACCCAGGGTGCGCGCGGCAGCGGCCAGACTGCCGGCATCGGCGGTGCGGATGAAGCTGCGGATGGATTGGAGAATGTTCATGCCGGGTGGCATTTTCCGGGAGGATTACAAAGCAAATCTTTATAAAGCGCCAAGCCCGCGCGATCTAGCCGTCATCTGGGCCGCCGACTATCGTGCCCGGCCCGCAGCGCCTGATTGCTGCTTGCCTGGATACCGCTGGATGCTCGAGCCCCGCCCTGCTGCCGTTGCCCGTTGGAAACTTGATGCACGCGCAACACCCTATGTATTCGCCTTTTTCATGGCCTCGATCATGGCCATGCTGATGTGCCTGGTGATCACCGCCGCCAATGCCGGTGTCGACGGCCAGTTCCCGGCGCGGGTGCTGTCGGCTTATTGCCTGGCGATGCCGACTGCGTTCTGCTGCGTGCTGGTGGTACGACCGTTGGTGATGCGGCTGGTGGCGCTGACCGTACAGTCGGGCTGAGCAGGGGGCGGGCGAACTGTGTCAGCTGTAACTGTTTTTGGTCGGAATCGTCTGGACACGTTACTTTCCACGACCCGCCCGATAAGTATTGTTGGCCATGCGTCCCGATTTCATCCTCACTCTTTCCTGCCCGGACCGCACCGGCATCGTCTATCGCGTGTCTGGCCTGCTGTTCGAAGCGGGCTGCAACATCCTCGATGCCCAGCAGTTTGGTGACGACGAAAGCGGCCGCTTCTTTCTGCGCGTGCACTTCGACATGCACAAGGCCGGTGACGAGCCGGCAGTGCGCGCGCGTCTGCAGGGATTGGGGCAGGAGTTCGCGATGCAATGGGAGCTGCACGATGCACGCCGCCGCGCACGCTTGCTGGTGCTGGTCAGCAAGCAGGGCCATTGCCTCAATGACCTGCTGTTCCGCACCCATAGCCGCCAGCTGAAGGTGGATATCGCTGCGGTTGCCTCCAACCACAACGACTTCGCCGGGCTGGCTGGTTCCTACAATGTGCCGTTCCGTCACCTGCCGGTAGATGCCGACAACCGCGAGCAGCAGGAACAGCAGATCATCGACCTGGTCGAGCGCGAGCGCATCGATCTGGTGGTGCTTGCGCGTTACATGCAGATCCTGTCGCCGCGCCTGTGCCAGGCGCTGTCCGGGCGCGCAATCAACATCCACCACAGCTTCCTGCCCAGCTTCAAGGGCGCGCAGCCCTACCACCAGGCGCATGCGCGCGGGGTAAAGATCATCGGCGCCACCGCGCACTACGTGACCTCGGATCTGGACGAAGGCCCGATCATCGAGCAGGACGTGGCGCGGGTGGATCACGCGATGACACCGCGTGACCTGGTGCAGTTGGGCAGCGATACCGAATCGCAGGTGCTTGCGCGTGCAGTACGCCGTCATGTCGAGCATCGCATCCTGCTCAATGGCCACCGTACCGTGGTGTTCCGCTGAGCGGCCGAGCCGGATCAGCAGATCTGGCTCAGTCGATGTGAATCCCGCATTCGTTCAAAGCGATGCGGGTAGCGGCATCGTTGGCTGCTGATACCGGACGGGTCAGGTCCCAGAGGAAACGCACGGCGAAACCGCTGATGGCGGCGTCCTGCGCGCTCCATAGCACGCAGTAGTCGCGCGCCAGTCCGCAGACATGCACTTCGCGGATGCCGCGCTCATGCAGCCAGCCGGCCAGGCCGGTTGGCGCGCGTGTGGCCTGCGGGCCGATGTTCTCGCGGAACGCGCTGTAGGAGTCCACTTCGCGTTGCGTGCCTTTGCGCAGGATCAGGTCGGCATGCTTCCAGTCCACGCGTGCATCCAGCGTCGCACCGGCTGTGCCCTGCACGCAGTGGTCCGGCCATAGTGTTTGCGGCTGGCCATGCAGTTCGATGGAGTCGAACGGTTTGCGGCCGGCATGTTGGCTGGCGAACGAGGCGTGATCGGCCGGATGCCAATCCTGTGTAGCAACCACGGTTTGGTAGTGGCGCGCATCCAACAGTGCAGCAATGCCGGGCACGATGGCATCACCGTGCTGGCAGGGCAGGGCGCCGCCGGGCATGAAATCCGGTTGTAGATCGATAACCAGCAGCGCAACGTCTGTTCCGTACATCGACAACTTCCTGACGCGGGGGGACACAGTTTAAGCCAGCGCCGATCGAAGCAAGGTAGTGCCGAGCCATGCTCGGCAGGGGCCTTGCCAGCAATCCTCTTAGGAGCGGCGTAAGCCGCGAAACAGGCAAGAGCCAAAGCACCCCTCCCCAACCCTCCCCTTCGCTACGCAAAAGGGAGGGAGCGTAGTGGGGCGCGCGGGGCGGGGCGGGGGGGTGGGGGGGGGGCCCCCCCCCGCCCGGCGGGGCGCCCCCCGGGTAATCGCCGCCCGCCCGGCGCTCAGGCGTGAGTCCACGAC
>NZ_JBRREB010000083.1:0-11642 GCF_056759995.1 Stenotrophomonas sp. STEN030
GTTTAATTCGGGGGGTTTACTTGTTGTGCCGACCCTTGCTGGGCTGTGGCTTTGGGTTTATCGCCTTGGCCTATTTTTGCTGGCCACTACAGCGCTGTCGCGCCTACAAGGGCAATGCCGGTTAGAATCTGCCATTCATTCTGTCGTTGGTAGTTGCCGTGAACCCGATGCGCATCCTGCTGCTGTCTTCCTGCCTGTTTGTCGGCGGCATCGCCTCGGCGGCCAATGACCTGCCCGGCGGTGGCATCGATCCGGAAGCGCTGTCGCGGCACGTCCGCATCCTGGCGTCGGACGAGTTCGAAGGCCGTGCCCCGGCCTCGGCCGGTGAGCAGCGCACGGTGGACTATCTGGTCGATGAGTTCCGCAAGGCCGGCCTGCAGCCCGGTGGCAAGGACGGCAGCTGGGTGCAGGAAGTGCCGTTGGTGCGCGCCACCGTCGATGGCGCGGTGCAGGCCAGCCTGAGCTTGAACGGCAAGTCGCAGCCGCTGGTCAACGGTGAAGACATCACCCTGCAGAGCCTTAGTCCGTTCGGTGTGGTCGACCAGCAGGACACGCCGCTGGTGTTCATCGGCTACGGCATCTCCGCGCCGGAACGGCATTGGGATGATTACAAGGGCCTGGACCTGAGCGGCAAGATCGCGGTGGTGCTGATCAACGATGCCGACTTCGAGACCGATGTGCCGGGTGCGTTCGACGGCAAGGCGGTCACCTATTACGGCCGCTGGACCTACAAGTTTGAGGAAGCCGCACGCCGCGGTGCCGAAGGCGTGCTGATCGTGCACGAGACCGCACCGGCTGCCTATCCGTGGGCGACGGTGAAGGCGTCTGGCACTTCGCCGCTGTTCGATATCGAACGCAGCAACGACGAGGCCCTGGCCGCACACACGCCGGTACGCGGCTGGATGCAGCGGGCGCTGGCTGAGCGCATCTTCAGCGCCGCTGGCCTCGATTTCGAGACTGAGAAGCGCAAGGCGATGAAGGCTGACTTCCGTCCTGTCGAGCTCGGCGACGCCAGTCTCACCACCAGCTTCTGGGTCAAGCGTGAGCGCGTGGTCACCCGTAACGTGGTGGCCAAGCTGGAAGGCAGCAGCCATCCGCAGGAGTCGGTGATCTTCTCTGCGCATTGGGATGCCTTCGGTATCGGCCAGCCCGATGCAAGCGGCCAGACCGTGCGTCACGGTGCCATCGACAATGCCACCGGCGTGGCTTCGGTGCTGGAGCTGGGTCGCGTATTCGCCGCCGGCCCGCGCCCGCAGCGTTCGCTGTACTTCCTTGCATTGACGGCCGAAGAGAAGGGCCTGCTCGGTGCCAGCTACTACGCCGCGCACCCGCTGGCACCGCTGGAAACCACCGCGGCGGTGCTGAACATCGAGATGTTCAGCCCGGACGGTGAAACCGCCGACATCGCCACCTGGGGAAATGGCCGGGTTTCCCTTGAAGACGATGTGCAGCGCGTTGCACAGGCACGCGGCCGTCGCTGGTCGCCGGATCCGAACCTGGAAGCCGGTTTCTTCTACCGCGCCGATCATTTCGCGTTCGCCCGCAAGGGTGTGCCGGCAATCACCGTCGGTGCTGGTCTGGACAAGCTGGACGGTGGTGTTGCCGCCGGTCGCGCGCTGCGTGATGCCTATTTCGCCAAGTGCTATCACCAGGCCTGCGATGCGTGGACGCCGCAGTGGGATGCGCGCGGTCTGGCTGCCGATACCTTGCTGGTCTATGACATGGGTCTGGAGCTGGCCAATAGCCGGAAGTGGCCGACCTGGCAGAAGGGCGCTGAGTTTGAGGCTGCACGTGAAGCGAGTGATGCTGCTCGGCGTTGAGTGATGCTGCTCGGGGTTGAGTGATGAGAAAGCCGGCGGACTGAGTCCGCCGGCTTTTGCTTTTTGCTCTTCGCTTTTTGCTCTTCGCTGTTCGCTTTTGCTTTTATGTCGTCATTCCCGCGAAGGCGGGAATCGCTCTGGCTTTTGCTGTTTGCATTTGGCATGAAGCAGGCGAAGGCAAGTGCAAAGGCAAGTGCAAAGGAAAGTGCAAAGGAAAGTGCAAAGGAAAGTGCAAAGGAAAGTGCAAAGGAAAGTGCGTAGAGCGATTCCCGCCTTCGCGGGAATGACGGCATAAAAGCGGAGAAAAAAGCCAAAGCCAAAGCCAAAGCCAAAGCCAAAGCAAAAGCAAAAGCAAAAGCAAAAGCAAAAGCAGCTATGGCTCTGACTTACCCAGTCCTACCTCCGCGTACCATCCAACCAGTTCGGCCCCTTGTTCTTCAGAAAGAACACATAGACCACCAGCGACACCGCAATCACCGCAGTGACGTAGATGGCGAACGTATCCACATGTCCGGTCTTCAGTGCGCCTTGATATAGCAGCGGCGCAGTGCCGCCAAACAACGAATTGGCCATCGCATAGCCAAAGCCCACGCCCAGCGCACGCACATGCGTGGGGAACAGCTCTGCCTTCACCACTGCGTTGATCGAGGTGTAGCCGGTGAGGATGACGAAGCCGACTGCCAGCACCAGAAAGGCCATCAGCGGATCATGCTGCTGCGGCAGCTGGGTGATCATGTACCAGCTGTAGAGCACGCCGCCGACGCCGAAGAACACCAGCAAGCTCTTGCGCCCGACGATGTCCGACAGCCAGCCGCCAAGCGGCTGCAGCAGCATCAAGAAGGTCAGCACGCCAAGGTTGATCACGGTGCCGGTCATCACGTCGTTGCCGGCGAAGGCGCTCTGGATCATCTTCGGCCCGTTGACCGAATAGGTGTAGAAGGCGACCGTGCCGCCAGCGGTGATCAGGAAGCACAGCAGCAGTGCACGCCATTGATGCACGAACAGTTCGTACATCGAACCGGACGCCTTGGCGCGGCCATCCTTTGCCGCTTCGATGGAATCGGAAGTCAGTGATTCGTCCATGCTCCGGCGCAGCCAGAACACCACGATGGCGGCAATGCCGCCGATGCCGAAGGCGATGCGCCAGCCCCAGGCGGAAATCTCGGGTTTGTCCCACAGCAGCAACATGCCGAGCAGGGTGAGCTGCGCCAGCACGTGGCCGCCAACCAGGGTCACGTAGTGGAACGAGGACAGAAAGCCGCGCCGGCCGGGAATCGCCGCTTCGGACATATAGGTCGCACTGGTGCCGTACTCGCCACCAGTGGCAAAGCCCTGCGCCAGCCGTGCCAGCAGCAGGATCAACGCCGCAGCACCGCCGATCTGTGCGGCGGTCGGGGTTATCGCGATCAGGAACGAGCACGCTGCCATCACCGTCACCGATACCGTCAGTGCGCGGCGGCGGCCGTAACGGTCGGCGAAGCGACCGAAGTACCAGGCACCGATCGGCCGCATCAGGAAGGTCGCGGCGAAGATCGCCCACACGTAGATGGTGGAGTTCTTGTCGGCCGCCGAGAAGAACTGCGACTCGAAGTAGACCGCGAACACCGAGTACACATAAACGTCATACCACTCGACCAGGTTGCCGGCCGAGCCCTTCAAGGTATTGGAGATCGAGCGGCGCAGGGCGGCGCGTTCGGAGGCTACCGGTGTGTTGGCGGTGGGGCTGTTCATGCAGATGCTGTCCTCGCTGGGTAGCCGATGGCCGGGCGATGCACGCGGTGCTGGCGTGGTGGTTGCCTTCAAGCTAGCGCAGACCATGTATGGATGATGTAGGTGGGCTGCCAAACGAATACAGCATGCCGTTTTTCAGACTGATCTCGGCGCTGCTGTGCCCTAGAATTCACCTTCCCCCGAATGGTGGCACCGCCTCATGTCCTCCCCCGTATCCACGCCGGCTGCTCCTCCCAGGGGTGGCCTTGTCGTTTTGGCCTTGTTCCTGGTCTACGTGGTGTGGGGGTCGACCTATCTCGGCATCCATCTGGCGCTGGAAAGCGGCCTGCCGCCGCTGACGGTGATCTCCGGCACGCGCTTCCTCATTGCCGGCAGCGTGCTCTATGCCTTGCTACGCTGGCGTGGTGTCGCAGCGCCGACCCGTGCGCAATGGAAGACCCTGGCGGTGATGGGCTTGTGCCTGCTGTTCCTTGGCAATGGCATGGTGGTGCTGGCCGAGCGCGACGTGTCGTCCGGCCTGGCGGCGGTGGCGGTGGCCTCGGTACCGTTGTGGATGGCGCTGTTCTCGGCCATCCGTGGCGAGAAAGTCACCCGCGGCGAATGGCTGGGCATTGCGGTCGGCTTCGCCGGCGTGGTCTGGCTCAACGCCGGCAGCAGCCTGACGGCAACCCCTACCGGGCTGATCCTGTTGCTGATAGCGCCGCTGGGCTGGGCGTTCGGCTCCATCTGGTCGCGCGGACGTGACCTGCCATCGCCGTTCATGACCGCCGCCGGGCAGATGCTGTGCGGTGGTGTGATGCTGATCAGCGCCGGCCTGTTGCGCGGCGAACGCATCAGCGCCCTGCCCAACCTGCAGGGGCTGCTGTCGGTGAGCTACCTGACCGTATTCGGCTCGATCATCGCTTTCACCGCCTATGTGTGGCTGCTGCACAACGTGCGCCCGGTGTTGGCCAGCAGCTATGCCTACGTCAATCCGGTGATTGCCGTGGCCTTGGGCGCGTGGATCGCGCATGAGCGTTTCAGTGTTTCCGATCTCGGCGCGATGGCGGTGATTCTGGCCGGCGTCGTGGTCATCACTCTTGCAAGGCTGCGTCGCGCATGAACAGCAACAGCGAACACCGTAGCGGCCTGTGGGCCATCACCTTGGCCTTCGTCATCTGGGGCCTGTTCCCGCTGTACTGGCATCTGCTCAAGGAGGTGCCGTCGTTCCTGATCATTGCCCATCGCATTGTCTGGAGCGCGGTGCTGTTGGTTGGTGGGTTGAGCATCGTGCGCGGCTGGGGTTGGTTGACGGAGGTATGGGCTACGCCACGGCGGTTCTGGCTGCTGGGTCTGTCCAGCTTGTTGATCGCGCTGAACTGGAGCCTGTACATCTGGGCGGTCAACGCCGGGCATGTGGTGGAAACCAGTCTGGGTTACTTCATCAACCCGCTGCTGAGCGTGCTGCTCGGGGTAATGGTGCTGGGCGAGCGGCTGGGCAAGCTGCAGTGGCTGGCGGTAGCGCTGGCGGCGCTGGGCGTGGCCTGGTTGACCTGGCAGAGCGGGCGCCCGCCGTGGATCGCGATTGGCCTGTCCATCACCTTTGGCCTGTATGGCCTGCTGCGCAAACTGGTGGTGGTGGACGCGGTGAGCGGGCTGGGCGTGGAAAGCCTGTTCATGGTGGCACCGGCGCTGGCCTATGTGCTCTGGGCCGAGAACGGCCATGGTGGTGGCTTCATCTCCGGCTGGGGCGTGGGCATCGACGCGCTGCTGGTACTGGCCGGTGCGGTCAGTGCGATCCCGCTGATTGCCTTCGCCTTCGGAGTGCGACGGGTGCCGCTGACCGTGGTTGGCCTGCTGCAGTACATCGCGCCAACCCTGCAGTTCCTGGTCGGTGTGCTGGTGTTCCGCGAGGCCTTCAGCGCCAATCAGCTGGTTGGCTTCTGCCTGATCTGGGCCGGGCTGGTGGTGTTCGCGGTGGCTGGCGTGCGCAAGGCGCGTACGGCGCGCGTCGCTTCGCCGACGGCGTAGGCAACGCTGCACGAAGCGCGCTGCAGAGGATGTGCAGCGCCGTGCTCAGCGGTTGATGACGGCTTCGATGCGGTGTCCATCCGGGTCGATCAGGAACGCCGCGTAGTAGTGCGCGCCGTAGTCCGGGCGCAGCCCCGGCGCACCGTTGTCGTGGCCGCCGATGGTCAACGCTGTTGTATGGAAACGATCAACGGCAGAGCGATCCGGCGCAGCGAAGGCGAGATGAAAGCCGGCACTGGCTGCGCTGACGTCCTCGCGCAGCTTCAGGCAGAACAGGTCCTGGTCGTCGATGAGCCCGTAGCCGATGGCGGTGTCATCTTCGAATACGCGGCGGAAGCCCAACGCGCCCAGTGCGGCATCGTAGAACGCGCCGCTCAGGGCCAGGTCGCGTACCGGGAAGGAAACGTGATGCAGCATTTCGAGCGACCTGTGGATTGGTGAGGAAGTGCTGACGGTAGCGGCTCTGCCTCAGCGTGTCTGCTGGTGATTGGCGCGCAGCGCCGTACAGGTATCCACACCAACAAGAACGGCGCCCGCAGGCGCCGTTCTCTCGCGATCAGCAGCGGCTTACTTGGCCGTGTTGCTGTCCTTGTTCTTCATCATCGCGTCGCGGTTGGCCTTGAAGGGATTGCCTTCGTACCAGTTCGGCCACGCATCACCACCGGCCAGCTGCTGGCCAACGCCATACAACAGCTCAAGGTCCTCGACGATGCCGTCGAGCTTCCAGGTGGCCGGGTCGTACTCGTCCTTCGGGCCGTGGTAGCGGTCCTTGCCATAGGCTTCGGCTGCACGCTTGCCAGCCTCGACGCCGCCTTCGATCAGGTCTTCGCCACCATCGGCATACAACGCAGGCACGCCGGCCTTGGCGAAGTTGAAGTGATCGGAGCGGAAGTAGAAGCCGCTCTGCACCGAGCTTTCCGCATGCAGGGTGCGGCCCTGCTTGGCGGCCAGCGGCTTGAGCAGGTCTTCCAGCTCGGAGCTGCCAAAGCCCGTCACAGTGAGGTCACGCGCACGGCCATTGACCGACATCGCATCGATGTTGATCACGCCGGCAATCTTGTCCAGCGGGAAGGTCGGGTGGTTCACGTAGTACTGCGAACCGAGCAGGCCCGATTCCTCCAGCGTCACTGCCAGGAACACCACCGAGCGTTCCGGCGGGGTCTGCTGGTGGGCGAGCGCGTCGGCCACTTCAAGAATGCCGGCCACGCCGGTCGCGTTGTCGACCGCACCGTTGTAGATGTTGTCGCCTTCCTCGCCCTCGTGCTTGCCCAGGTGATCCCAGTGCGCCATGTACAGCACGGCTTCGTCGGCACGCTTGCTGCCCGGCAGTACGCCCACCACGTTGCGTGACTTCTTCTGCGCGATGGTGCTCTTCAGGTCCAGCGACAGGCTGGCATTCAACGGTGCCGGCTTGAAGCCACGCTTGCTGGCATCTTTGTAGGCCTTGTCCAGGTCCAGCCCGGCATCGGCAAACAGTTTGCGTGCGGCCTCGGCGCTGAGCCAGCCCTGTGCCTGCAGGCGCGGCTGGCTGTCCTCGGCGGCGGGCAGGTCGTACTGCGCACCGCCCCAGGAATTCTTCACCACATCCCAGCCATAGGAGGCACCGGCGCTGTCGTGCACGATCAACGCGGCGGCGGCGCCCTTGCGCGCGGCTTCCTCGAACTTGTAGGTCCAGCGCCCGTAATAGGTCATGCGCTTGCCATCGAACAACTTGGCGTCGTCGGTGTGGAAGCCCGGGTCGTTGACGAACATCACCACCGTCTTGCCCTTCCAATCCTGGCCGGTGTAGTCGTTCCAGTTCTGCTCGGGCGCGTCGACGCCATAGCCGACGAAGACCAGCTCGCTGTTGTCGATCTTGATTTCCGGCTGGCCGCTGCGGGTGCCGATCACCATGTCGGTGCCGAACGTCAGGTCACGGCTGGCCTGGCCCTGCTGGATCTTCAGCACGGTAGCCGGGTTGGCCGTGGTTTCGGTCATCGGCACTTCCTGGAACCAGCTGTCGCCGTTGCCCGGCTGCAGGCCGATGCGCTGCATCTGGTCGCGGATGTAGTTGACCGTCAGTTCTTCGCCATTGCTGCCGGGGGCGCGGCCTTCGAATTCATCCGAGGCCAGGGTCTTCACCAGCTCGCCGAAGTCGGCGGCATTGATGCCACCGGCAAAGGTGTGGGCCGGCGGCGGTGCGGGGGCGGGCGCGGAGGCCGCCGGTGCCGGTGCCTCCTGCTTGCAGGCGGCCAGTGCCGCAGTGGCGGCCAGGCACAACAACAGTTTGCGTTGCATGAGAACTCCGGGTTGCAAGATCGAACCCGGATTCTAGGCAGGATTGGCCTGCAATGCGCGTTCAGCGTGGCGCGGTTTCACTGTCGAAACGTTGCGGCGTGGCACCGGTCACAGGACCGATCTTTGCCGAGTCGTGCACGAGCAGCACAACCTCGCGCTCGAACACCAGCGGGCCTTCAACCACGGCGTTCGGGCCGATGACGATCCGCGGCTTGCGCGGCGCGGTCAGCGAGATGCCGAACGAGGGGCGATTGACCTTGATGCCGCCTTTGACAACTGAATCGATGCCAACGGTGATATCACCGTTGACGGTTTCGATATCGCCACCCAGCTGCGCGGCGACCAGGCCGATGCTGCCGTTGACGGTTTCAATATTGCCGCCGATGCGGCTGCCGCGATCAACGTAGATGCCGCCGTTCACCGTATCCAGGCCGTGGGTAAGCACCAGGTTGCGGCCACCACGGATTGCACCGTTGACGGTTTCGATGCTGTGCGCCTGCACATTGTCTTCGGTGCGTACGCTGCCGTTGACGGTCTCGACGCTGTTGGCCTGCACACCTGAAGCCAACTGGATGCTGCCATTGACGGTTTCCAGATCGCCGTAGGTGGTGCCGGCCTGGGTCTGGATGCTGCCATTGACCTTGCTGATGTCGTCGGCGGCCAACGCCAGCGGGGCACTCGCGCTCAGCAGTAGAAGTAGAAATAGACGTTTCATGAGATCTCCACTGTGGAAATGCCGATGGACTGGGTGGCATGGCATCACGCTTGGGTACAATCCGCATCTGCCTGAAGTCACTGGAACCTCTTTGCGCCAGCCCAGTCACCAGCCTCGTTCACAACGACGTGCGGCCTTGCCGCCATGGCGCGGTGCCTGCCTGTTGATGCTGGGCATGTTGCTGGCCGGTCCATTATCGGCGCAGAACAGTTCGCGCGACACCGAAAAGAAGCTGCAGCAGCTGCGCGGCGAGATCAAGGGCGTTGCCCAGGAACGTCGCCAGTTGGAAGGGCAGCGCGGCGAAGCCAGCCAGCGCCTGCGCGAGGCCGACCAGAAGGTTGCCCGCAGCGGCCGTGCGGTAGCCGAGGCCGAAGCCGCAGTGCAGCGCGAGCAACAATCATTGGCGGCCCTGCAGCAACGCCGGGCCATGCTGGAAAGCGGCCTTGCCCAGCAACGCCAGCAACTGGCAACGCTGCTGCGCGGTGCTTACCAGCTGGGCAATCACGCGCCTTTGAAGCTGCTGCTGTCGCAGGACAGCGTGGCCGATGCCAATCGCGAACTGGCCTATCACCGCTATCTGCAGCGTGAGCGGGCCAAGGCAATCACCGGCCTGACCGCCGATCTGCAGGCGCTGACCAGCACCGAGCAGCAGATCGTGGCGCGCAGCAAGGAGCTGGAACAGGCCCGTGAACAACAGCGCCAGCAGGCTACCGCGCTGGCCCAGGACCGTCGCCAGCGCGCCACCGTACTGAGCGAGCTGGATACCCGTTATCAGGATCGTAGCGAGCGCGAAAAGGCCCTGGGCAAGGATGCGCGCGCGCTGGAACAGGTGCTGGCCAGCCTGCGTGCCGCCGCCGCCCGTGCCGAAGCCGAGCGCCGCGCGGCGGCCCGTCGTGCCGCCGAACAGGCGCGGCAGGCTGCAGCCGCCAATAGCGGTTCCGCTCGCAGCCCGGCCCGGGCAGCGCCAGGCAAGGTACCACCGAGGGTTGTCGCCAATGCGCCAGCGCCGCGGGTTGGCGGTCTGGGTTGGCCGTTGTCGGGCAATCTGCTGGCCAGATACGGCGGTCGCCTGCCGGATGGTCGCAACAGCGCCGGCGTGCTGATCGGTGCGCCGGCTGGCAGCACGGTTACCGCAGTCGCTGACGGCACCGTGGTGTTCTCCGACTGGATGACCGGCTACGGCATGATCCTGATCGTTGATCACGGCAACGGCTATATGAGCCTGTACGCGCATAACGACGCCTTGCTCAAGGATGCCGGTGCCAGCATCAAGCGTGGCGATGCGGTGGCCAAGGTTGGCAACTCCGGTGGCCAGGGCGTCACCGCCCTGTACTTTGAACTGCGCCGCAACGGCCAGCCGGTAGATCCCTCGACCTGGTTGCAGCGGCAGTAACGCCCGCTGAGCGCTGGTGCAGGCGCCTGCGCTGGTTCAACAAGAATTTAGCTGGGCTTCGCGCATAATCGGGTCCTGCGCGGTTATCGCGCATCCGTAATCTCATGGAGTGGTTCATGCGTGTAGCCCGTCTTGCTGCTGCCCTGCTGTTGGCCCTGTCACCGGCTGTTGCATTGGCCCAGAGCGCCCCGGACAAGGTGTCCAAGGCGGACGATCCCGACGCCAAGGAATCTGTCACCTCACGTGTACCCCTGGATGAGATCCGCCGCTTCGTCGGCGTCTACAACGCCGTGCGCGCGGCCTATGTGGACCCGGTGGATGACAAGAAGCTGATGCAATCGGCCGTACGCGGCCTGCTGCTGGAGCTGGACCCGCACAGCACCTACTTCGACAAGGAAGACGCCGAGGCCTTCGACGAGCAGACCAATGGTGCCTATGAAGGCATCGGCGTTGAGGTCCTGCAGCAGGACAACACCTTGAAGGTGGTGTCGCCGATCGACGACACCCCGGCCGCGCGTGCTGGCTTGAAGGCCGGCGACCTGATCGTGGCCATCGATGGCACCCCGATCAATGCCATCGATGCCAGCGAACCGCTGCGTGGCAAGGCCGGCAGCAGCGTGGTGCTGACCATTGCGCGTGGCGAGCAGAAGCCCTTCGATGTCACCGTGATGCGCGAGACCATCCGCGTTACCAGCGTGCGCAGCAAGATGCTGGAACCGGGCTACGGCTATATCCGCATCAGCACCTTCCAGGCCGATACCGGCGCTGACTTCCAGAAGCAGTTGAACCAGTTGCAGGCGCAGGCCGGCGGCAAGTTGAAGGGCCTGGTGCTGGACCTGCGCAGCAATCCGGGCGGTCTGCTCACTGCCGCCGTGCAGGTGGCTGATGATCTGTTGGAGAGGGGCGGCATCGTCAGTACCCGTGGCCGCATCTCGATCAGCGATGCCAAGTTCGACGCCACCCCAGGCGACCTGCTCAAGGGCGCGCCGATGGTGGTGTTGACGGACGCTGGCTCGGCCAGTGCCTCGGAGGTGCTGGCCGGTGCCTTGCGTGACAACGGCCGCGCGCGCGTGGTCGGCAGCCGCACCTTCGGCAAGGGCTCGGTGCAGACCGTGCTGCCACTGGACAACGGCGACTCGGTCAAGCTGACCACCGCGCGCTACTACACGCCCAGTGGTCGCTCGATCCAGGCCACCGGCATCCTGCCGGATGTGGAACTGACGCCGGATCCGGCCGATGCGGTCAACGACCTGCCGGCCAGCCTGAGTGACTACAGCGAGGCCAAGCTGCCAGGCCATCTGCGTGGCGATGACGAAGCGGTGGGCAGCAAGGCCGGCGTGGTGTTGCCGGGCGATGCCCCGATCCAGTCGGCCTTGCAGGAACTCAAGCACCCCGGCTCGGTAGCGGCGGCGCAGGCAGCAGCGGCGAAAGCCAAGCCCAAGCCCGCCAGCGCCGAAGCCAAGCCGGCGGCACCGGCCGAGGCTGCAAAGCCGGAAGCCACAGAAAAACCCGCCGCCGAAGAAAAGCCCCTGTAGTGCCGAGCCATGCTCGGCAGGGGCGTCACCGCGGCATATCGATGCTCTTGTAGGAGCGGCGGAAGCCGCCCACCCCCGCTAAATGAAAAGAAACACAAACCCCTGATCTGATTGGTGACCCGCGTACACGGGGGGCCCCCCGCCCCAAAAAAACACCGCGA
>NZ_JBRREB010000084.1:0-11629 GCF_056759995.1 Stenotrophomonas sp. STEN030
CGCGCGCAAGCCCGGCACCGGCCAGAAGCAACCGCAATCTCCCTCCGCCCGACCCTCCCGGGGCAGGGGCTCTACCGGTAAAGCCTCTTGCCGAGCATGGCTCGGCACTACAGCCCCCTCCCTTTCGCGGAGGGTTGGGGAGGGGTTGGCTTTTGAGGCCTTCCAGCATTGTCAGCTTCGCGGCTTACGCCGCTCCCACAACAGCATGCATTGCTGGTAGTGCCCCTGCCGAGCATGGCTCGGCACTACATGTACGACGCCTCATCCGACTTATCATGGCTGCATGAAGACTTATCTCGTCGGCGGCGCTGTCCGCGATTCCCTGCTCGGCCTGCAGGCCGGTGACCGTGACTGGGTGGTGGTGGGTGCAACCCAAGCGCAGATGGAAGCGGACGGCTTCAAGGCCGTGGGCAAGGATTTCCCGGTATTCCTGCATCCACTGACCGGTGAGGAATATGCACTGGCACGCACCGAGCGCAAATCTGGTCGCGGCTATCGCGGCTTTGTGGTCGATGCCGATCCGTCGGTGTCGCTGGAAGAAGACCTGCAGCGCCGCGACTTCACCATCAATGCCATTGCCCGCGATGAGGAAACTGGCGAGCTGGTCGATCCCTGGGGCGGAGTGCGCGATATCGAACAACGCGTGCTGCGCCATGTCGGCCCGGCCTTCATCGAGGACCCGTTGCGGGTGCTGCGTGCGGCACGCTTCATGGCCCGCTTCGCGCCCTTGGGCTTCACCTTGGCACCAGAGACCGCCGCATTGATGCGCGAGATGGCTGCCAGCGGTGAACTGGATGCCTTGGTGCCGGAGCGTATCTGGCAGGAGCTGCGCCGCAGCCTGAGCATGAAACAGCCTTCAGCCTTCCTGCGTTGCCTGCACGATACTGGCGCGTTGGCGGTGATCTTGCCGGAAGTGGATGCGCTGTACGGCGTACCGCAACGCGCGGAATTCCACCCGGAAGTGGATACAGGCGTGCATCAGGAGATGGTCAGTGACATGGCCGCACAGCTGGCACCGGGCGATGACCTGATCGGTTTCGCCGCCCTCACCCATGATCTGGGCAAGGCGTTGACACCAGACGATGAACTGCCACGCCACATCATGCATGAGCAGCGCGGACTGAAACCGCTGGCCCAGCTCTGCGAACGATTGAAGATTCCGCTCGATCATCGCCAACTGGCAGAAGCAGTCTGCCGCGAGCACCTCAACGTGCACCGCATCGACGAACTGCGCGACGCCACCGTACTGGAGCTGATCCAGCGCTGTGACGGCTTCCGTCGCCCCGAGCGCATCGCGCAGATGGGCTTGGTCTGTGAGTGCGACAAACGCGGCCGACTGGGCTTCGAGGACAGCGACTACCCGCAGCGCGCAACCCTGCAGCGCCTGCATGCGGCAGCGCTGGCGATCAATGCGCGTGATATCGCCACCGAAGGCCTGCAAGGCCCAGCCATTGGCGAAGCCTTGAAGAAGGCGCGTATCAGGGCGATCAGCGCGGCGCGGTGATTGCCAGCCGCTGTCGCAGCCTTTGGATGTTGTGGGAGCGGCGTAAGCCGCCAGGCTGGCAATCCAACAACAAAGCTAACAGCTTGCAATTGCACGATCTGTCGTTGTCTTTCGCATTGGTGGCTTCGCGGCTTACGCCGCTCCCACAAACCAGGAACCCGCAGCCTCAAATCTTCAGGTAGATCCTGCGCCGGTCCATCCACGCCATCGGCAACCACCAGATCGCCACGAAACTCAACGCCATCGCCAGCGAAGCAAACTGTGCGCCGCCCAATGGGGTCAGCCAGCGGTTGAAGAGGTGTTCCCACAGCCAGCCCCAGCTGCCGGTAGCCATCATCGCCAGCACCATCGCCGAAGAACCTGCATAGGCAGTGATCGCGTTGACGCCGAAGCGGCGGCCCAGTGGCGGCCATTGCCGGCAATCGATCAGGATGTGCGCCAGCCACAGTCCCGCGAACGCCAAACCGCCGGTCCACAACACGTACGACGAGGTCCACAGATTCTTGTTCAAGGGCAGCCACTGCGCCCACAGACCGCCGGCAACCAGCAGCAATACGGCAGCAGGCAGCAGTCGCCACGGGCGCTCTCGCAGCAACGCACCAGCACGCAGACCCAGCAGGGTCGAAGCCAGTGCACCCAGCGTGGACACCATGCCTTCCGGATCGTGACCATTACCCGTGGCCGGGTCGTACTGATACAGCAGCGTTCCGAACAATGCGGTATCCACACGGCTGCTCAGGTTGAGCCACGGCTCCAACGAGCCACCTACCACCAATAGCGCAGCGTAACCGGACAACAACACGCCGATGCACAGCCACTGCAGTCGCGGCTTCAACCAGATCGCCGCCATGCCCGCAAGCGCGAAACACAGGCCAATGCGTTGCAGCACGCCCCATGGCCGGTAGTGCGCCAGGTCCAGCCACCACCAAGCAAGAAAGTGCAGCGCCAGACCCAATCCCAGAATACGTGCGGCACGGATCAGCACCGTCTTTGTCAGCGCACCACGATCCGCGCCCTGCTCCACCCGTGCCACCACGCCCAGCGCGATGGACACGCCGACGACCACCAGGAAGAACGGAAACACCAGATCGGTCGGCGTGCAGCCATTCCATTCCGAATGCAGCAGCGGAGCGTAGACGTGGCTCCAGCTGCCGGGGTTGTTGACCAGCAGCATGGCCGCCACGGTGATGCCACGCAGGGCATCCACCGAGGCATAACGGATGGCTTTATTCATGGGCGCTACTCACAGGCCAAAACTCAGTCGCGCTGACCAGCAATCCAGGTGGCCTGCACCTGCAGGTCGGTATCCAGCAGGACGAAGTCGGCCTGGTAGCCGGCCGCAATCTGCCCGTAGCGATCATCCAGGCCCAGGAACTGCGCCGGATACGTCGATGCCATGCGCGAAGCCTCGGCCAGCGACAAACCCAATAGACCGACGGTATTGCGCACGGCGGTGATCATGTCCAAGGCCGAACCAGCCAAGGCACCAGCAGCATTGCGGACCACGCCATCAACAGCAGTGATGGTTTCGCCATACAGCTCGAATGCCGGATTGTCCGAACCCACCATCGGCATCGCATCGGTAACCAGGAACACCTTGCCGCGCGGCTTGGCCGCCAGCGCCACGCGCAGGCTGGCCGGGTGCACGTGCACGCCGTCGACGATCACACCGCACCAGCTGTCGGCATCTTCCAGGGCCGCACCGACCGCGCCGGGATCACGCCCCTGCAGCGGCGACATCGCGTTGTACAAATGGGTGAACCCGGTGATACCTGCATCCAGACCAGCGCGGATCTCGTCGTAGGTGCCAGCGGTGTGGCCAGCAGCAACGATGGCGCCATTGGCTACCATCTGCTGGATCGTCGCCGACGGCACGCGCTCGGGTGCCAAGGTAATCAGGGTGACGCCGTTATCCAGCGCCGTCGCCATGCGTACTTCATCGGCATCCGGAACGCGGAACTTGCCGGCATCGTGTGTGCCCTTGCGAGCTGGGGCGATGTACGGGCCTTCCAGATGGATGCCGAGCACGCCCGGCACCTTGGCGGCAATCGCCTCGCGGGTCGCCTGCACCGCGCGCGCCATCACTTCGGCGCCGTCGCTGATCAAGGTCGGCAGCATGCCGGTGGTGCCGTAGCGGCGATGCCCGGCCATCATCGTGCGCAGTGCATCGACGTCGGTCTGGTTGTTGAACAATGCACCGCCGCCGCCATTGACCTGGGCGTCGATGAAACCCGGCAGCAGCCAGCCGCCGCCCAGGTCCACCTGCGCACCGGCCGCGGCAACCGCCGGGTCATCGCTGGCGACGACCGCAGTGATGCGGCCGTCTTCGATCAATACCGCGACATCGTCACGGAAGTTCTCACCGGCAAGTACCCGGCCATTGCGCAGCGCGGTTTTCATCAGACCGTTTCCGTCACCTTGTTGAGGTGCGGCGGCAGGTCCGGGTTGTTGCCACGGCGCAGCGCCAGTGCGTTGATCGCGCGGTAGAAGCTCTGGATGGTCAGCAGCGGTGCACACAGCGGATGCGGTGCAGCGGCGGTCGGCAGGTTGCCGCCCTCACCGGTCAGCCACACCTGCGCGCCGCGCGCGGCAAACTCTTCGGCCACGGCACGGGTGCCTGCGCCGGTTTCGTCGGGCTGAGCAAAGGCAAGTACCGGGAAATCGCGGCCGACCAGCGCCATCGGGCCGTGCTTCACTTCGGCCGAGCTATAACCTTCGGCGTGCAGGCCGCAGGTTTCCTTGAACTTCAGCGCCGCTTCCTGTGCAGCAGCCAAGCCGGGGCCACGGCCGAGCACGAACAGATTGTGCGCATCGACCAGACCTTCGGTCACCGCGCTCCAGTCGCATGCCCAGGCTTCAGACATCGCGGCCGGCAATGCGTCCAGTGCAGCGATCAGCGCCGGATCGTTCTTCCAATACGCGCCCAGCTGCAGGATCGCCGCCAGCGAGGCCAGGTAGCTTTTGGTCGCAGCGACACTGCGCTCGACGCCTGCACCCAGCGGAATCACGGTTTCGGCCAGCAGTGCCAGCGGCGAATCCTCGACATTGACCAGCGCCACCACGCGCGCGCCGGCGGCTTTGGCAGCCTCGGCATTGCGCAGCAGATCGGGGCTCTTGCCCGACTGCGAGATCACGATGTACAGCGCGCCGCGCAGCTGCAGCGGCGCTTCATACACCGAGCCCACCGACGGCGAGGCCGAGGCGGTGACCAGGCCGAGCTGGGTCTCGAACAGATACTTGGCATAGGTTGCCGCGTGATCGGAACTGCCACGGGCACAGGTGACAACGAACGGTGGCGGGTTCTGGCGCAGGTCGGCGGCCAGGGCCTGCACCACGTCGCGGTTACGTGCGAACTGGGCGGCGATGACAGAGGCGCTTTCTGCAGCCTCGTTGAACATCAGGGTTTCGGTTTCACTCGGCAGTGCCATGGATCGTTACTCGGATAGGTCGGGGGGAGATGAAGGAGGTCGCGACGGCTGCTGGCGCAGCGGTGCGGTGGAACCACGTACCACCAGCTGCGGTACGAAGCCCTGGTTCTGCAGCTGTGCCGGGCTGTCTTCGTAGGCATCGGTGCGCAGCTGGCTGATCAACAAACGCGCAGCATGGCGGGCGATGTCGCCGGTAGCCTGCTTGGCGGTGGTCAGCGCCGGCCATGACTGCCGCGAGAACGGGCTGTCCTCGAAACCGGCGATGGACAGGTCATAAGGCACGTTCAAACCGGCCGAGTTGGCCGCAGCCAATACGCCGGCAGCAATTTCGTCGTTGGAGCCGAAGATGGCGGTAGGCGGCTCGCGCAGCGCCAGCAGGCGGCGCGCACCACGGAAGCCATCATCAAAGGTGTAATCGCCCGGGATCACCAGGTGCTTGTCCAGCGGGATGCCGTAGTCCTTCAGCGCCGCTTCGTAGCCGGCGTAACGCTCGCCGCTGGAGCGGTGCGAGGTGCCGCCCCACAGGAAACCGATGCGCTGGTGGCCAAGCTGGATCAGGTGCTCGGTGATTTCGTAGGCCGCATCGCGGTCGTCAACGAACACACACGGGCCATCGCCCGGGTCTTCGGTGGCAGCAATGATGCGCACGGTCTTGATGCCGCGTGCATTGAGCGCGGATACCAGTTCCGGACGCTCGGACATCGGTGCGGTCAGCACCAGCCCGGCCAGGCGCGAGCGCTGCACCCAATCGGCGAGTTCCTCAGCCAGCATCGGCGAGGTCGAATCGCAGGGATGGATCTGCAGGCCAAAGCCGGTCTCGCGGCAGGCCGACAACACGCCGTTCTGTACCCCGATGATGTGGTACGGATTGGGGTTGTCATACACCAGCCCGATCACGAACGTGGTGTTGCTGCGCAGGTTGCGCGCGGACGGATCGGGCTCATAGTCCAGCTCGGCCACCGCGCGCAATACGCGCGCGCGGGTGGCCTGCATCACCGAAGGCTCGTTGTTGATCACCCGCGAGACGGTCTTCAATGAGACCTTGGCACGCTCGGCGACATCCTTGATGGTGGGTCTACGCATTACCGGTTCCCGCGTTGGCTCGATTGCCGCCATGATGCTTGATTCAGGCGCCACGTGCCTTGCCCGCGTTATGACCTACGGTGCCGAAGTACAGGATGTACAGATAGCAGGGGATCATCAGCGCGGCGAACACCAGCTGGAAGTGCTCCGGGTACGCATGCTTGAGCAGGGCAAAGGCCTGCGGAATGATCGCGCCGCCGGCAATACCCATCACCAGCAAAGCCGAGCCGATCTGGGTGAAACGACCCAGGCCGCGGATCGCCAGCGGAAAGATCGCCGGCCACATCATGGCGTTGGCAAAGCCCAGCGCGGCAACAAAGCCCACCGACACATAGCCGTGAGTGAAGTACGCACCCAGGGTGAAGACCACGCCCAGCACCGCCGATACCGCCAGGTACTTTTCCTGTGAGATGAAGCGCGGGATCACCAACAGGCCGATCACATAGCCCACCAACATCGCAAACAAGGTGTAGGAGGTGAACAGTTTGGTCTGGTCCAGCGGCAGGCCGAAGGCATTGCCGTAAGTGCCGATGGCATCACCTGCCATCACTTCCACGCCGACGTAGACGAACAGACACATCACGCCCAGCCACAGGTGCGGGAACTGGAAGATGCTGCGTTTGGCAGCCTTGCCGTCGTTGGCCACGGCATTGGCCTGGTCCGGCTGCACTTCCGGCAGCGGCGAGAACAGTACACCCACTGCAACCAGCAGCAGCACACCGGCAATCACCATGTAGGGAGTGTGGATCTTTGCGGCGAAAGCATTGAGCAGGTCGGCCTTGGTGGCAGCGTCGGCCGCCTGTACCTGGCTTTCCAGGTCGCCGATGCCATGCAGCACGAAGGTGCCGATGACTACCGGTGCAAGGATGCCGGCAATCTTGTTGCAGATGCCCATCAGCGCGATGCGCTGCGCAGCGCCTTCGATCGGTCCGAGGATGCTGATGTACGGATTGACCGCGGTCTGCAGCAAAGCCATGCCGCCGCCGATCACGAACAGGCCGGCAAGCGCGCCGCCAAACCAGCGCTGCGTCGCGAACTCGCCGAACCCCATCGCGCCAACCGCCATCACCGCCAGGCTCAGGGCCAGGCCCTTCTTCATGCCGGTGCGGCCGAGGATCCACGAGGCCGGCAAGGCCAGGAAGAAGTACGACAGGTAGAACACCATCAGCACCAGGAACGCCGACACCTCGTTTACGTCGAACGCCAAGCGCACAAACGTGATCAACGGGCCGTTGATCCAGGTACAGAAGCCGATGATGAAGAACAACACGCCAACGATGGCGATGGACGACGCCATGCTGGTACGCGGCGTCGAGACGGGAACAGCAGACATGGGCAAAGCTCCTGCGGATGCGGGAGACGGATCGAGGCCGTCCGGCGATTACGTGGGAACAACGTTGTCACATTTATGGTTTGCTGCGGACAAGTTTGTCAACAACGCAACCACGCAGGGCTATTCCGATGAATCATCAGGAATGCCCTACAAGCCCGGAAGGATCAGGCTTTCGCCGTAAAACCCTGCAAGTTCAGCCACTACACGCTATCGGATGCAACAAATGCAGGCGCCGTAAGGTTTGCGCAGACGCGCTGCAACGCAACATCGAAAGTTTCAATTATTCGTTGACATCGTTGTCAGAACGATTACAGACTCGCCCCCCAATGGTGCCCTTCCGGGCGCTCCGCCTCGCCATAGGGAAACCGAGTGACAGCTGTCGTCCCCCCACTGCAGACCACCCGCCTTGACCCCGCCTCCCGGCCCTTCTTCGCCGCCGATGTGGGTGGCACGCACGTCCGCGTCGGCCTGATCCGGGCTGCCTCGGCAAACGACCCCGCCATCGACGTGCTGTCCTATCGCAAGTACCGCTGCGCGGACTATCCAAGCCTCAGCGCGATCCTGTCCGACTTCGCCAGCCACAATCCGCCGGTCGAGCATTGCGTGATCGCCACCGCCGGCTACGCGCTGCCGGACGGCACGGTGATCTCGGCCAACCTGCCGTGGCCGCTGTCCTCCAATCGCATCCGCGATGACCTCGGCTTTGCCGGCGTCCACCTCGTCAATGACTTCGAAGCGGTCGCGCATGCGGCCGGCCACATCAACGCCAGCCAGGTGCTGCAGCTGACCGGCCCGGCCGAGGCAGAACGTGGCCCGACCCTGGTGATCGGCCCGGGCACCGGTCTGGGCGCAGCAGTGTGGATCCCGGTCGGCAACCGCTCGGTGGTCCTGGCCACTGAAGCCGGTCAGGCCTCGCTGGCCGCCACCACCGAACTGGAAATGGCCGTGCTGCAGCAGATGCTGCAGGACCGTCCGCACGTTTCCATCGAGCAGGCGCTGTCCGGCCCCGGCCTGCTCAATCTGTACAACGCGCTGTGCGCTGTGCGCGGCGTCGCGCCGGTACACACCACCCCCGATGCCGTCAGCGCCGCCGCCTGTGATGGCAGCGACCCGCTGGCCGTGGAAACCCTGCAGCTGTTCTGCGGAATCCTCGGCTCGACCATCGGCGACATGGCCCTGCTCTATGGCGTGCAGGGCGGCGTCTATCTGGCCGGCGGCATCCTGCCGAAGATCAGCCAATTTCTTTTGAACAGCACCTTCGTCGAACGCTTCCTCAACAAGGGGCCGATGCGCAAGGCGCTGCAAAGCATTCCCGTGAAACTGGTAGAGCACGGGCAACTGGGCGTCATCGGCGCCGCCAGTTGGTATCTGGAAAAGTCGGCCACGTAAGCCTTCAGCAGCATAAGCAACAGATCCACCAGCAGGACCCTGTAGTAACGCGGCACGCAGTGCCAACCAATCTTGATGTTGAGGAGAGACAACATGCATCGCAAGACCCTGCTTTCGGCAGCTATCGTCAGCTGTATTGCTTTCAGCGCACACGCGCAGGAAGCCGCAAAAACCGCCACCGACCTGGACACCGTGACTGTCACCGGTATCCGCGGCTCGATGGAAAAGTCGCTGGACACCAAGCGCGAAGCCAATTCGCGCGTTGAAGTCGTCACCGCGGAAGACGTGGGCAAGCTGCCCGCGCACAACGTCGCCGACACCCTGCAGCGTCTGCCGGGCGTCAACATCAGCTCATCCTCGGCCGACGAAGGCGGCTTCGACGAAGCCGACCGCGTCAGCCTGCGCGGCACCAGCCCGAGCCTGACCCAGACCCTGATCAACGGCCACACCGTCGGTTCGGCTGACTGGTTCGTACTGAGCCAGGGCAGCAACGTCGGCCGCAGCGTCAGCTACACCCTGCTGCCGTCAGAGCTGGTCCGCTCGGTGGAAGTGCACAAGTCCTCGCAGGCCAAACTGCAGGACGGCGGTACCACCGGTACCGTCAACATCATCACCCGCAAGCCGCTGGAGTTCTCCAAGCAGTTCACCGCCGAAGCTTCGATCGGTGCAGTGCGCTCGGATTCGGCCGAATCCAATGATCCGCAGCTGTCGGGCCTGTTCAACTACAAGAACGAAGACAACACCTTCGGCGTGATGGTGCAGGCCTTCAGCCAGAAGCGTGAGTTGCGCCGTGAAGCGCAGGAAATTCCGGCTGGCTTCTTCCAGATCGGTGCCAACAGCGCCGCTGCCCAGACCAACCCGGACCTGGCTGGCGTCTACGTCCCCAGCCTGCTCGGTTCAACCCTGTTCGAGCAGACCCGCGAGCGCAAGGGCGGCCTGCTCGCCCTGCAGTTCAAGCCGATGGACAATCTGACGCTGGGCCTGGAAGGCTTCAGCTCGAAGATGGACGCCAACAACTACAACCGCAACTTCATGCTGTGGGGCGGCAACTTTGCCAACGCGCAGGCACCGGATGCAGGTTACGTGATCAAGGATGGCGTGCTGACCAACGCCACCTATTCGGGCAAGCCGGGCACCGACTACGCGGTGTACGACATGATCTACCGTGAAGCCACCGCCAAGAGCAGCTACATCACTGCCGATGCGGACTGGCAGATCAACGACAAGCTCAACGCCAAGTTCCAGGCCGGCAGCACCAAGGGCACCGGCTCGACCCCGCGTCAGTTCATCGCTGAAGTGACCGCGGCGCGTGGCGGCGGTGCCAGCTGGAGCACCCACGGCAACGGCGCACCGATCGACTGGACCGTCGGTGGCGACATCAGCCCGGCCGGCGTGACCAGCTTCGGCACCTGGGGCAACCAGGAAGTGACCGCAGAAGACAAGGAGAAGTGGTTCACCGCCGACTTCAGCCAGTACTTCGACGTTGGCACGCTGAGCTCGGTGGACTTCGGCGTGCGTTATGCCGACCACAAGCGTGAAGCCCAGTCGCCGGAAGGCGCAAGCCCGGGCAACATCTGGGACACCCTGAAGAACGGCGCCACTGCCAACTACCCGGGCGGCTTTGCCGGCGGTATCGGCGGTAGCTTCCCGCGCAACCTGTGGTACTTCACCCCGGCTGCATTGAAGGACGCGATCCTCAAGAACTCCACCTGGTTGTCGAACAACGACGGCCCGACCGGTCGCCACAACTATGGCGGCGAGTGGAAGGTTGCCGAGAAGAACTTTGCCGGTTACGTCCAGGCCAACTTCGTTGGCGATCGCTGGAGCGGCAACGTTGGCCTGCGCTACGTCAACATCGACCAGGACATCAACACCTACCAGGCCGTCAGCGACATCGCCAACGCCGATGTGAGCAGCCTGTTCGGCATGTGGAAGGCGCTGTCGTTCAACAACAAGCATGACCGCATCCTGCCCAGCGCCAACCTGAAGTTCGACATGAGCGATGACCTCGTGTTCCGCTTCGCCGCTTCGCAGACCCAGACCCTGCCGGACTTCTCGGCACTGGGTGCTTCCTCGTGGGGCTCGGACCTGAGCCGCACCGGTGGCGGTGGCAATCCGAAGTTGAACCCGGTGCTGTCGACCAACTTCGACGCCAACATCGAGTGGTACTTCATGCCGCGCGGCATGCTGTCGGTGGGTGCGTACTCGATGAACCTGAAGGACTACGTGGCCTTCGGTACCGAAACGCAGATGCTGTTCAGCGAATTGACCAATCAGCTGGAGGCCTACCAGGTCGCCGTGCCGGTCAACTCCAACGGCAAGGTCACCGGTCTTGAAGTTGCCTATGAGCAGCCGATCGGCGACAACTTCGGCGTCAATGCCAACTACACCTACGCCGATGGCAGCACCTCGCACACCTGGGCAGACGGCAGCAACAACCTGCTGGGTACCTCGAAGAACACCTACAACGTGGGCGGCTACTTCGAGAACGACACCTTCGGTGCACGCGTCAGCTACACCTACCGTTCGTCCTTCCTGATCGGTCTGAAGGGTGCAAGCCCGTACTACCAGGACGACTTCGGCACCTTGTCGCTGTCGCTGAGCTACAAGGCAACGGATTGGCTGAGCGTCAGCTTCGATGCGCTGAACCTCAACAACCCGACCCTGAAGTACTACCAGAGCACGAGCATCCCGAGTGCGTTCTACGAGAACGGTCGTCAGTACTACCTGAACTTCCGCTTCAAGTACTGATCCATCCCGGCACGCAACATCGCCGGTTAGCGTGACCCGCCGGGCCTGGATCATTCCGGGCCCGGTTTTTTTTTGCTTCCCCTGTAGTGCCGAGCCATGCTCGGCATCGGTTTCGCTCCAGCTCTTCTTGTAGTGCCGAGC
>NZ_JBRREB010000085.1:0-11228 GCF_056759995.1 Stenotrophomonas sp. STEN030
CCCCCCACCACCTTAGCCCGCGCACCCCCCCCCCAGCCCACCCCCACCCCCCACCCACCCCCCCCCCCCCCCCCCCCCCCCCCGCTCCCACAAAACCAAAGCAGCAAGTACCGAAGCCATGCTCGGCAGCGCTCCACCTGTAGTGCCGAGCCATGCTCGGCAGCGCTCCACCTGTAGTGCCGAGCCATGCTCGGCATTGGCATCACCGATAAAGCCCCCTGCCCAGCATGGCTCGGCACTACGCCCCCTCCCTTTCGCGTCGCGAAGGAGAGGCTTGGGGAGGGGCTGGCTCTTCGCTGGCTGACACAGCAATGGCTTCGCGGCTCACGCCGCTCCTACATTCTCGGCGCCGATGCGCGCCGCAACGCGAGGTTGTAGGTCGTCGCATAGATCGCAGTCACCGACAACGGCACCACGATCGTGCGCAGTATCTCCGGCGTACCAGCCAGCCAATGGATGCTGCTGAGCAGACTCAGCGAAGCGATCACAGCAACCATTGGCGGCACCCAATAGCCGGACCTCCCCGGCAAGCGTGCGGACAGCGCCTCGATCATGCGCTTAAGGAACAAGGTGATCAGCGCCGACAACGTGCCCTGCACCACTCCCGCGATCAACGGCCGCGGCATCGGGTGCGCCAGGTTGGCGAAGGCGGCCCAGCTACCCATGGCGATGAAGGCCACAGTCATATGCAAGGCACTATTGCGAGCTGCTGCGGCAGTAGTTGGCGACACGCGTGTGATCCTATGGGCGGAGCAGTACAACGGCACTGCAGCATGACGGATGCAGTCGCCATGGTTCAACTCGCCCGTACCGCCCGAGCTGGAGAACCATCAGCAACAACCTGACAATGCCGGCTCGGCACCCGGATCAGCTGACAGCAACCACAGAGAAATTGCGGACATCGCAGAGATGAGACCGTTTCATCTCCAAAGGCCGCGGATACGCGAGGGCGGCGCCGCAGCCAGCAGACGCTTCAGCTCACTGCTCCACTCCAAGAAACACCCGCATGCGCGCCAGCTCCGCATCCAACTCCTGGACAAAAGCAGCATCGCGCGGAACTTGTCCTTCGACGTACTGCAACTCAGCGTTCAACGCCCCGCCGGCAACCGAAAGATTGCCCCAGCCTATCACCCGGTCACCCCACAGCAGCGGCAACGCGTAGTAACCCAGCTTGCGCTTGGGCGCAGGTGTGTACGCCTCGAAGCGATATGCCCAGCCCCAAAGCAACTCGAAACGGCGACGGTCCCATACCACCGGATCGAACGGTGTCAGCAGCCGCACCTGTGCATCCGGCTTCCAACGACGGCTCTCCACAAGCTCGTCAGCGGGCCAAACCCAATCCACGCCATTCACCCGCGCCCGCGGCAAACGTTGCCGCGCACGCAATAGCGCAGCCTTACGCGCGTCTTTCCACTGCGGAACGCCATTGCCAAGATGGGCCACCAACTGACCGAGACTGGCATCCGGCAATGGCGCGTACTTGCCGACAATCAGATCGATCAGCGCATCCATGCGCGCATCGACATCACTCTTGTGAACCGGTGGTGCAGCATCGCGCGCCGCATACACACGCGTACCGCCATCGCGTCGCGCCACCCGCAGCAGCCCGCGATAGTGCATGCCATCGAGCAGCTGCGTGCTGGCATTGGACGAGCCGCCGAACCAATTGGTGGTCTTGCCATGTGCGAAGTGCGCGTCTACCTCACGCGGATGCACCGCACCACGCTCGGAGATGAAGGCCTGCACCGCCTGCGCCTGCTTCCAACGTGCAGGCGTCCATTCCATTCGCGCCTGCCGTGGATGCATCAAGGCATGATGCCCACGCGGCAGGAAGCCATAGTTGACGAAGAAATCTTCCTCGATGGGAAGGCGTGGATAGCGCAGCTCCAAATCCCCAGCACGGTAACCCAGCACCCTGTGCCTCAGGGTGAGGTCCTGTGCCCGTGCGGGCGCGCGGATTGGATCGGCCTGGACAAAGCCCAGCTTCGCAATCGCCCGCATCAGCGTGGTCGGCTTGAACAGCGAACGGGCAACCGCGTAGCGGCGCAGATGATCGAGCGTGATGGCCATGGGCCGATGATGCCAGCAACCGCGAAAGAAAGGCCAAGGCAGCACGCATGGCTGCCTTGGCCCCGGACACTCCGGTTGCAGAAACTGCTGCGTCAGCTGCCCAGATCGATGCGGGCGACGGCTTCCTCAGCACCCTTCGGGTCGCTCTCGCCATTCTTGATGCTGACGTACAACACGTTGTTCTTCGCATCCAGCGCCAGGCTGTTCGGGTGCGTTGGCACCGACCAGCTGGCCACCTGCTGGTAGCTGTCGCTGTCGTAGGCGGTGACGCTGCCGGCTTCGCGGTTGGTCACATACAGGCGCTTGCGCGGTGCATCCAGCAGGATGCCCAATGGGCCTGCATCGGTCGGAATGCTGGCCAGTTCGGCGCCACTACTGCGATCAAGCACCAGCACGCGCTTACCCGGATGGCGCGAGGCGAAGCCTTCAATGCTGCTGGCCTGGTATTTGCGAATCATCTCCAAGCCTTGATCGGTGACGAACAAGCGCTTGCCGGCGGGGTCCAGCGCGATGTTCATCGGCTGCTCGGCACTGACCTGGAAGCGCTGTTCGACCTTGCCGCTGTCGGTGCCGACGGTGACCACTTCACCCAACAGGTTGCTGGTGTAAACCCGCTTGCCTGAGGCATCCAGCGCAAGCCCTGGCGCCTTGGCCTTGCCCAGCCCCTCGATGGTGTCGATCAAGCGCAGCGACTGCGTATCGACCACGAACAACACGCTGCCTTCCTGCGAATGACCAGTCACGTACAGGCGATGGTTCGGAGCATCCACCACCAGCTCACGCAGATCGTGGCTGTAGTAAGACTTGCCGTCCTTGTCGGTGACCTTCTCCATCAGCTGCACAGTGCCGATGGCCTTGTTCTGCGCGGTATCGACCACCGTCACCGAGGTGTCGACGGTATTGCCGACATACAGGCGATTGTTGCTGTCATCCAGCACCACGCCAAAGCCCTTGCGCTCCAGCGGAATGCGCTGCTGCACGGCCAGCGTGGTGGGATCCAGCCGCAGCACTTGGGCCGGGCCGGCGGCATCGCCAAAGCCACCCGACGAGGCGACGAACACGGCGTTCTGCGAGGGGCTGTAAGCCAGCTCGTACAGGCCCTTGGCAACGGCCTGGCGCTGCACATCGGCGGCAGCGCTGCTGGTGCCAGCAACCGGCGAGGTCGCCGAAGCAGCCGGCGCAACTACCGCAAGAGAGACCGCCAGCGCGAGCGCAGCGGAACGGAACATGGGGGATTTCGACATTGCGAGCTTCCTTGATAGGGCACGAAGGGTGTCCTGGCTCGCTGCGCCGTTGTCGAACGGGAATGGCTGGCTGGTGGCCGCATGGTAGTGCAAAACCGGGGTCAGAGTCAGGTTCTTACACCAAGCACCCCACTCCCCGGATCGATTCACCACACCGGTCGCCTTAGCGTTGCAGACGAACGGCGACTGGAGTTCAACATGGCAAGGCGACCACGAATTGATCCGGCGGGCGTGACACAGCACATCATCCAACGCGGCAACGACCGGCAACCATGCTTCTTCCGCGATATCGACCGCATGCGCTACCTGCAGGACCTGCACGCGCTCAGCATCGAGCGCGAATGCAGCGTGCATGCCTATGTATTGATGACCAACCACGTCCACCTTCTGATAACGCCCGCCGAAACTGGCGCGATCAGCGGCCTGATGCAGGCATTGGGCCGACGCTACGTCCGTTATATCAATGACGCGTATGAACGTACCGGCACGCTATGGGAAGGCCGCTACAAATCCCACCTCATCGCGAATGACGATCATCTTCTACGCTGCTATCGCTACATCGAGTTGAATCCAGTCCGCGCTGGCATTGTGCCGGATCCCGCCGACTACCCATGGTCGAGCTACCGGCACAATGCCTTCGGCGTAGCGAACCCGGCCATACAAGCCCACATCTGCTACACCAGACTGGATGCCTGCGATACGCGGCGACATGCGGCGTATCGCGATTTCGTTCAACAAGTGAGCAACGAAGACACAGCCAGTTTCCGCGACCATCTCAACCGTCAGCAGCCCATGGGCAACGATCGCTTCCGGGCCGCCATCGAAGCGCAACTCGGCCGCAGCCTGACGCCAGGCAAGAGCGGCCGGCCAAGGAAAACGGAGCCAGCTCGCTAGCGGAACGAATGCACTCGCGGGCTTCCCACTATCAGTTCGCCGAGCTGCGAATACCTGACTCTGACCCCGGTTTTGCCGTCGCTCCGCCCAGATGCTGACCAAGGAAGGACAGTAATCGCGCGTAGTACTCGCGCCGATGCGGTTCGGTATAGAAGCCGTGGCCTTCGTTCGGGTAGTACAGGGTTTCTACCGGCACGCCGGCTTTCTTCAGCGCACGCTCCATGCGTTTGCTGTGCTCGATGGGTGCGCGCTCATCCTTGCCGCCTGCAGCCAGGAACACCGGTGCCTTGATACGGTCGGCCAGATTCACCGGCGATCGCGCCCCAAGGTCAGCGCGATCACCCATCCAGTCGCTGGCCCAGGTTCGTCCGGAACTACTGCGGTTTGATGTATTGCGATGCATCAGGTCAAGATCATAGACGCCTACATAGCCGGCGGCGCAGCGATAGAGGTCGGGATCGCGCGCCGCGCCCATCAAGGCTGCGTAGCCGCCGTAGCTGGCGCCGTAGATGCAGATCCGCTCGCGGTCGGCCACACCTTCGGCGATTGCCCAGCGCGTGGCATCGGCAAGGTCGTCCTGCATGCGCCCGCCCCATTCGCGGCTACCTGCATCGGTATACGCGCGGCCGTAGTTGCCCGAACCACGGTAATTGACCCGCAGTACCGCGTAGCCGGCGGCCGCCAACAACTGCGCATCGTCATCGAATCGCCATTGGTCGAACACACTGAATGGACCGCCGTGGGGCAGCAACACCATTGGTCGCGGCTCGCTCGCCGGCTTCAGCGGCTCGGTCAGATAGCCATGCAGCTGCATGCCATCGCGTGCACGGAAGCTGACATAGCGTGAGGGTGGAACCTGCTGCGGCTCAAACCACTCGCGGCGGCTGAACATGCGATCAGCTTTGCGCTCCTGCGTGTCAAATAGGAAGTAGTCACCGTTGTTGCGGTCACTCCATACGAACAACAGCGCATAGCGGCCATCGCTGGTGGCCGAGGTCATGCGCACCGCGTCGGTGCCGAAGACTTTCTCCAGACTGCGGTAGAAACGCGGCGTACGCGCAGCCTCGTCAAAGAAGCGGTTGCTGATACGCTCGTTCATGAAGGACGCACCGATAGGCGTCTTGCCGTCCATGTCATAAAGGACCTGATACGGATCGACCAGCGGGTCGCGCAACAGTGTCACTTCCTGGCCGCTGGCTGGGTCCCAGGACACGATGCTGTCCGGCCCACTGGCATGCTCGACCTGCAGATAGGCGAGCTTGCCATCTGCACTGAATCCCAAAGGGAAACGACGCTGGCCGCTGCTACCGGCGTCATTGATCAAACGCCAATCCTGCCCACGCGCCTCGCGGTAGAACAGCTTGGAGATGTTGTCGGCCTTGGCACCCACCGCAAAGCGCACCTCACCGGCCTGATCGGACACAAAGCTGGCGCGCTGTACCGGCACCTCGGCAATCCGCACGCGGTTGCGACTGTAGATATCGAGCTTCTCGATACGAACAACGGGATCGCTCGCCACCGGCACCGCCGAAACCAACACGTTGCGTGGATCGCCCGCCAGCGGATCGAGCATGTATACAGACTGCTCGAAGGTGTTACGCATTTCCGTGACCAACCCGGGCTGCGTGCGTACACCGTAAGGGCTAGCCAGCAACATGCTGTACTTGCCGTCCACATTCACCGCATACAGTTCGCCGATCGCCACCGGCTCATCACGCGAGCCCTGCTTGCTCGATAGCGACACCACCACCCGCTCGTCATTGGCCCACCAGAAATCGTCAACCACCGAATCCGGCCCGCCCATGATCTTGGCAGTGAACGCATTGTCCTCGCGCCGCAGGATCAGCAACGCGGTTCGGTCTTCCAGCGGCTTGGTCACCGCAAAGTGCTTGCCATCGGGTGATATCTTCACCCACTCGTAGACGTCCTGCTGCACGAACGGCGTGATATCGATGGTATCGCCAGCCCGTACCCCCGCCGACACAACACACAAAACAAGCGCCAGCCAGACCCGCATACCGCCCCCTTCCTTGGTTATCCAGCCCCCGCTGGTAGGCGGAGCATAGGCGAAAATCAGGGTCAGGGTGGAACTCCCGGGAAAGGGGGCCGCCTCGCCACTCCTAAACTCGCTGAACGATGGGACACTCAGATCAAGAGTAAACCCACGTGACGTTCCGGCCCCTCCGAGCTATAGCGAATAACATCAGAAATTTCTGCCAGGAAATTCCTGCCCGGAAATCTCTGCCAGAAAAAATCTGGCACGAACTTAAGAAGCCAACATTCAATAGCCGCACAAATCCAACCCTGACACCGGCTTCTTCTTCCACTCAGCCCGCAGCAGACAACCATGCGAGCACTACGACCGCGTTGAAGAGCGCGTGCGCACCGATGCAGAGGATGAGTGAACCAAAACGTACTCTGATTGCATACAGACTGACAGAAATAACGCCAAGCATCGCTAACCGCAGAGTCCCACTATCCCAGAATTCCATTGACCCGTGCGAGATGACAAACAAGCCGGTACCTACCATGCAAGCAGGTACCGACCCGCTAGCGCGGTGCAGAAGGCTATAAACCAATCCCCTGTACAGAAGTTCCTCCAGCAACGGCGCAATCAAGATTGCCGCTACCATCAAGGAGATTCGCTCCGAAGTACTGAAAGATTGAACAACTAAATTACCTGCCTCCATCCCAACCATCCAAGAGATCAGCGACGCCATCACTATGCAGAGCGCTGTGGGTGCAGCCAACACAGCAAGGGCTCGCCAGCCAAGGTTTCCTATCAACTTCAACTCTGACGACAGACTCCAGCCAAAAAATCGCATCAGCAGAATGGAAAGCCCAGCTGCGACAACTACAGACGCCACATAGAAACCGCAGCCACCGTTCACCGGCGTTATCCGGATGTTTCGATAGACCGCCCCGGTCTGCATGCCTTGCCGATGCAGATACTGCTTCGCATCGTTGATCTCATTGGCGACAAAGCGACATCGCACCCAGCTGACTCCATCATTGAGTGTGTGCGTTTCGTCAGTACAGCGAATTCCCTGATCGTCGTCCGCTTGACTCCAGTCGACTTCGTTGAACTGCAAGGATGTCGGCAAGACGTCAAAAGTGATGTCCATGGAGTACGGACCCGATACAGCCGACGACAGGGTGATAGAGAGCGACACACATAGAACCGCGAATGCTGCTAAGCACCACTGTAAAATTGACCATGTCGAACGGCTCAACAACCCCCCTTTACTCGCAGCTGTAGAGCGCATTGTCATGCCCGCTAGCAACGTTGGTTGGAGTGAACATGCGTTCCAATCGACGCTCGATGATCGCGATGTTCCAACTCATCAAAACCAGTCATCGTCGTAAGTCCAGACTGACCAGTAGTCGCTCGCCCCAATTGGACGGTATCCACCATTTCCATCACTGCCCCATATGCCCCCGTAAGAGCCTGATGGACCCGGCACCGGTGTAGGGGCTGGCTTGGGGACAGGAGGATCCGGTAGCCTCTCACATCGATAGGAAGCACCAAATCCGCATAAACCCGTGTCATCCATCACTGGAGTGGAACCTTGCGCGGCGCAAGCCCTGATAACACTGTGCTTTGTGATCTGGTCATTTATGTAGCAGGCGGCTCCCATGAAGATGGGTATCAGGGCCAGCGACCCTGCCCCTACGCCAACCGCGTGCTCAGCCTTGCTGTTGGCAATCTGCATTTCATGAGGGCTCAACTTCTTCTGGATCATGTTGCCGCCGCTGATGGCGGTCACAGTTGATGTCGCTGGGTCGTACTCTGCACTGTATGACTTGCCGGTTCCATCAACCGACTCAAAGACAAGATAGTCGCTGCTGGCGACGATGGATCCTGGAATAACCATACTCGACGCAGCCAAGTCCGCCAGCGGCTCTTCATGGTCCCGATTAGGTGGATTCCGCTCGGCAGCGTGACCAATACACGCGACTCCAGATATGACTACTGCAAGTAGCTTCCTTTGAATGTTCATTATTATCTCCGTGACGACTATCCCTATCGCTGCGCCGCTCTGTTGGCGACCGCGCTCGGACCTCATCTGTGACGAGACTGCGAACCTGCGATGCAACTTAATTCTTCTGACAGCGAGGCTCCTACTACGCAATACGCGAGAAATTCCCTCTCGATCATGGCGACTCCTCGCGTTCTTTTTAACTTGCGCACCAAGGACTATGAGCGCAGTTCTGCCTACATCCGAGCGGCATTCCAGAAGACACACCACTTCATCCGGTGCGGCATTGAAGCCCCATGCAGATGATTCAGATTTCCGTCTTTACACGCAAGACGCACACCGTCTTCAATGAAAGTCATCCGCGTAGGGGGATCACTTGAATGCAAGTAGTAGCCGCTAAGGCCCGCTGAGAATGCAGCCAGTCGAGCGTCTGGTTCCCGCATTGCCCCGCTACCTTCAAGCCGTTGCGCTATTTCCGGGTATCGCGCTTTTCGAGATCTGCGCTGCACTGCAGCCCAACCGCATGTTGCACCCGATAGCCAATTTTCCGAGCCATCGCCTCCATGCCATCAAGGCGCGCATGCAGGAAGCTATTGGCCGGCAACAACGCCCTCAAATGTTCACTGATGGGAATCGACCAGCTCTCAGGTGCCGAATCCCTTCTGTTATTGGGCTCGCCCAAGCGCCAAGGCAGCATCAGCGCCTTCTGCGATTCCGAGTGCAGCACCTGCCGTCGCCCATCGGCCCAGATCAGTTGAATGACTGCGAACGGATAGTCATCGGTCCAGCTGATGCCATCGCCATACAGGTCATCCACCAGCGTCTGCACGCCTTTGTTCTTGACGTATTGGGCGCCGACCAGGCGCTGCGTTGCTTTGCTGCAACCGTTCGACGGATGGCTCTGCCAATCCCCGCTGGGGATCAACTGGCCGCGACGATAGTGCGCGGCAACGCCGCGAACCCCACGATCCCGATCCCAGGCCGGCTCACGAATCGCGTCAACCAAGGCCGCTACTGCCGCGGCATCAACATCACGGCGCAGGCTTTTGCGACCACCATTGCGGTCCTCGTAGCTGCCATGCAAGGTGTAATCCTGCCTGCCGGCCAGCCGCTCAAGCACGAAGTTTTCCTCGATCATGTCCCAGCCCATGTGCTGGCAACTGATGACGACGCGGACGGGTAGACCCTCCGCCTGCGCTGCGGCCGTCGCCGGCAGCAAGGACACCAGCAGCAGGAGCATCGGCACCCCGACTATCCAGCGCAGGCACCGACGCAGCAAGGCTGCAGCGCAACCCGGACCTGTTCGGCCGCAAAGCAAATATGGAAAGCAGATAGGAAGGCGTTCGATGACCGAGCGCCCGTCAGCTCGCCCGGCAGACACTTGCCGGTTCAACGCAGGCCCAATCCGGGATCGCATGCCCTCTCCTCGAAGTTCAGTCGCCACTGCTTGATGCGGCATCGCCCAAGAATGCCAGCAATCCGACGCGGGCACAGACAGCTAGTGAACCGTATCCAGCATTGCGTTAACCCGACTCTGACCCCGGTTTTGCTCCACGCGGTTGCGGCCGGTGTTCTTGCCGCGGTACAGCGCCGCATCGGCCTGCTGCATGGCCTGGCTCAAACCTGCCGCGCTGGCAAAGCTGTCCGAGACACCGATGGTCACCGTGCAGCGCAGCCCTTCATAACGCGCGCCCTGCAGCATCACCGCCTGCTCGATGCTGCTGCGCACACGCTCGGCCACACGCAGGGCCGGCGCGTCGTCGGCGCCAATGCAGATGGCGGCAAACTCCTCGCCGCCCAGCCTGCAGACCAGGTCGCCCTTGCGCACCGAGGCGCGCAAGGCATCAGCAACGCCGCACAGCACGGCGTCGCCTACTTGATGACCGTAGGTGTCGTTGATGTTCTTGAAGTGGTCGACATCAACCAACAGCAATCGCGCCGAAGTGCCGGGACGTCGGAAGTAGGAACTCAACTCCGTGCCCAAGCCGCGACGATTGAGCAGCTTCGTCAGCGGATCGCGCGCCGCCATGAACCGCAATTTGTCGGTAAGCCGACGCAGCACCAGCCAGACAATCGACGGCGGCAGGATGGTCGCCAGCGAGCACATATAGACATAGAAGATCATCGAGAACTGGCCATCCATGCTCAGCGCCTCGAAGCCGCCGGACAGCAGCTTGCTGAGCTTGATGACATTCAGCACGCAGATGCCGCTGATCAAGCCAGCAAACAGCAGCACCTCACCGCGCAGGTCCTTGGCAAAGCTGCGCGCGCCGTACAGCAGCACCGCCACCATGCTGACGAACCACACAGCACAGGTACCTGCCAGCAACGCATAGCGCGCCACCGGGCCCACTGCCCAGTTCACCAGAATCTGCAGGAGGCTATAGCCCACCGCCAGGTACAACAGCGGCCTGGCCAACGGCGTAGCAAGGCCAAAGAAGCGCGCCCCGCCCACGCAGTACGCCAGCAAGGAGCACAGCGTAAGCGTGTGGTTGACCATGCTGATCCAACTCCAGCCCGGCGGCCCTTCCAGCAACTGCAGCACGTAAGCCCCGCCCAGCATCAGGTTGGCCGCCGCAAAAACGTCCATACCCATCTTCTCGTCCTGAAGGCGACGACTGATGAGTTGGAACATCAAGCTGAAGCTCAGCAGGTAAACGCAGAGCATGCCGACTAGGAGGGTGGCGATCATTGGCTGTTCGACATAAAGGGCAGGCGAAGGCGCGCCGCCCACCTCATGCGGAACGACGGATGCCAAACAAGAACTCGCAACGCTGCCGCTGATCCCCCGGCATCGCGTTGTCCCCGCCGTATCGTACCGAATTTGGTTGGGGTTACGGGGTTTGAGGGGAGCTAGATGGGGCATGTAAACGGTTACGGGAGGCTCTTACGTTGGCCCGGGGCAAAACCGGGGTCAGAGTCGGGTTTAGGTACGAAACCCGACTCTGGAATGGCCCCGGCTGCATGGGCCCCCCAGAATTGGGTCAACCCCGGAGGGGTTCCACGGCCAACCCACGGTTACGTGCCGAGTTAAAGCGCG
>NZ_JBRREB010000086.1:0-11188 GCF_056759995.1 Stenotrophomonas sp. STEN030
TGTGCCGAGCCTTGCTCGGCAGAGGCCTTACAAACAATGCCTCCTGTCGTGCCGCGCCATGCTCGGCTGTAACTTCACCGGTAACGCCCCAGCCGAGCTTGGCGCGGCTCTACAGCTTTGCCCCCTCCCTTTCGCGCAGCGAAGGGGAGGGTTGGGGAGGGGTTGGCTTTGCCGCCGCTGATGTTGCGTCTGCTTCGCGGCTTACGCCGCTCCTACAAAGGCGGGGTCATGCAGTGCCGAGCCATGCTCGGCAGGGGCGTCACCGGTAAAGCCTCAGCCGAGCATGGCTCGGCTCTACAGTGATATTTCAGACAACAACTGCTTACAGATAAATCCTGGTCGTGCCCTGCGGTGCATCATCAATGATGGCGTGCGGCAGGAACCGGGCGCTGTCGCGGGTGATGCGGCTATTGTCTTCGCGGATGCCAACGCCACAGGCGCGGTCACCCACCACCCAACTGCCAACCAACGGGTAATTGCCATCAAACACCGGCAAGGCATGGAACGCCTGGCGGATACTCGGCCCGTTGTACGGCCCTTCGCTCTCCTGCCAGCTGCCGTCGCTCATGTGCATTGCCACATTGGCACCTTCGCGCGAATGCAATGGCTTGCGTACCCAACCGGCCGGCAAGGCACTGCCATCATCGAAATAGGACTCCAGCAGATTCGGGTGGCCACGATGGCGATCCCACAACAACGGCAAGATGCCCTTGTTGCTCAGCACGGCCTTCCACGCGGGCTCCAGCAGCTGCACGCCCGATCGCGGCAACGCCGCGCCGAACTGTTCGCGCATCAGGTCTTCCAACGGGTACAGTTTGAACAGGCTGCCGATTACCACGTCATCCAGATCGGTGAAGCGGCCATCAGCCGACAAGCCGATGTCCTCGATGGCAATCGCCGCCGCATGCAGCCCAGCCTGTGCCGCGCAATCACGCAGATAGGCCACCGTGCCCTGATCTTCCTCGGACTCGCCAACCGCGCTGAAATACAGCGGCGGCGGCAGGCGCGAGGTCAGTTCGGCGAAACGCTCCACCAAGGTCTCGTGGATGGAGTTGAACTGGTCGGCCTGCTGCGGCAATGCGCCACGGTTGCGCTGATCTTCCAACCACTGCCACTGAAAGAACGATGCCTCGTACAGCGACGTCGGCGTGTCGTAATTCAGTTCGTACAGCTTGGCCGGGCCGTTGCCGTCATAGGCAAAATCCAGGCGACCGTACAGGTGCGGATCACGCCGGCGCCAGCTTTCGGCGATCCAGTCGCGGAACGCCTCGGGGATGGCCAGCTGCGCCATCAGCGCTTCGCTACCCACCACCTCGCCAACCAGATCCATCGCCATCGCATGCAGCTCGGCGCTGGGGTCTTCGATATCGTTTTCGATCTGGCGCAGGGTGAAAGCGTAGTACGCGCTTTCATCCCAGTACGGCGCACCGTCGATGGTGTGGAAGCGAAAGCCCGCTTCTGCGGCACGGGCCTTCCAGTTACCACGCTCGGCAATTGCAACGCGCTTCACTGCATCAACCGCCGACGCTGCTGCGGCCGCCGCTACGCGCGCCAAAACCACCACGGCTGGCGGTGACGGCACGGTTCGGGGTGGCGTTGACCGGCGCCAGCCCAGCCTTGCCTGCACCAATGCCGCTGCCAGTGTTCAAACCGCCACTGCCGCCCGGTGCGGGCTTGGCCCAACCATTGGCCTTGTCCTTGAACGCAGGCTGCGATGCCGGCGGCGCGGCGACGGCGCCACGGCTGCCGTTGAGCATCTGCGACATGAAGAAGCCCATCATCATCGGGCCGATGAACGAGGTGCCGGCGCTGGTCTGCTGCTGCACGCACTGCTCGGCCGGGTATTCCTTGGCGCACTCTTCCTTGCTGGCGTACTTGGGCGCGGCATCGGCCGACTGCTTCTGCGCGGTGGCAAACGCCTCGCGGCAGCTGGACGGATCGCCGGTCGCTTCGCTACAGGCTTCCACCGAGGTGTACAGCCCTTCCTGCGTCTGCACCGCCTCTTCCTTCTGGCAGGCGGTCAGCAGCAGCGGCACGGCGCTCATCAGCACCAGTGCGGTGGCCTTGGATCGCTTCATGGTCGGTTCCCCGTCAATTTGATTCCCAATAATGCCCGATGAAGCCTGCAAGGCGGAAACCGGAAAACTCTCGAAACTGAATCGGTTTTCAGCTGATGCTGGGAAAGGCTTGGGGTGGCTGGGGTTTGGGTATTTCTGGGCTTGCATTGTTATTCAGCGCGTGGGCGCTGTTGGTGCGTTGGAAGAACAAAAACCAGAGCACCCCTCCCCACCCCTCCCCTGCGCTGCGCGCAAGGGAGGGTGCTGTTTGCTGCGCTCGTTCAGACCGCGAGCGAGCCGTCTTTACCCCTCCCTTGCGCGCAGCGCAGGGGAGGGGTGGGGAGGGCTGCTTCTGGCTTCTGGCTTCTGGCTTCGCTTCGCTCCGGCTCTTCCACCAATCGGACCAAGCAACCTTCAGCCCCCAACCAACCGCCCCATTCCACCCTCAAACCACCGCAAACCAATGGTTGCAGCTGCAACCGGGAACTTGATGCAGAATCAATCACACTGCACTTCTGCCAGCCCGTTCCAGCTCGCCCCCATGCCCGAATACCGCTCTAAAACCTCCACCGCCGGCCGCAACATGGCCGGCGCCCGCGCCCTGTGGCGTGCCACCGGCATGACCGATGGCGACTTCCACAAACCCATCGTCGCGGTGGTCAATTCCTTCACCCAGTTCGTGCCAGGCCACGTGCACCTGAAGGACCTTGGCCAGCTCGTGGCGCGTGAGATCGAAGCAGCCGGTGGCGTAGCCAAGGAATTCAACACCATCGCCGTGGACGACGGCATCGCAATGGGCCATGACGGCATGCTGTACTCGCTGCCCAGCCGCGAGATCATCGCCGACTCGGTCGAATACATGGCCAATGCCCACTGCGCCGATGCGCTGGTGTGCATCTCCAACTGCGACAAGATCACCCCGGGCATGTTGATGGCTGCGCTACGCCTGAACATTCCCGCCGTCTTCGTTTCCGGTGGCCCAATGGAAGCCGGCAAGACCAAGCTGGCCGACCACAAGCTCGACCTGATCGATGCGATGGTTGCCGCCGGCGATGACAAAGTGAGCGATGAGCAGGTGGCCGCGATCGAGCGCAGCGCCTGCCCCACCTGCGGTTCGTGCTCGGGCATGTTCACCGCCAACTCAATGAACTGCCTGACCGAGGCGCTGGGTTTGTCGCTGCCGGGCAACGGCACGGTGGTAGCCACGCACAGCGACCGCGAAGCGCTGTTCAAGCGTGCCGGCCGCCTCATCGTCGAGCTGTGCCATCGCTGGTACGGCGGCGAAGAAGCCAACGTGTTGCCACGCGGCATCGCAACCTTCGAAGCGTTCGAAAATGCGATGACGCTGGATATCGCCATGGGCGGTTCCACCAACACCATCCTGCATCTGCTGGCCGCTGCGCAGGAGGGCGAAGTAGCCTTCGATCAACGCGACATCGATCGCCTGTCGCGGCGTGTGCCGCAGCTGTGCAAAGTGGCGCCGAACACGCAGAAATACCACATCGAAGACGTGCACCGTGCTGGCGGCATCATGGCCATCCTCGGCGAGTTGGCGCGCGGTGGCTTGCTGCACACCAACGCCCCCACCGTGCACAGCCGCAGCTTGGGTGAGGCCATCGCGAAATGGGATGTCACCCAGACCCAGGACCAGGCCGTGCACCAGTTCTACAAGGCTGGCCCTGCCGGTATTCCGACCCAGGTGGCTTTCAGCCAGTCCACGCGTTGGCCCTCGCTGGACGTGGACCGCGCCGAAGGCTGCATCCGCGACGTGGCCCATGCGTTCTCCAATGAAGGCGGCTTGGCCGTCCTGTACGGCAACCTCGCCGCTGATGGCTGCGTGGTGAAGACCGCAGGCGTGGATGAATCCATCCATGTGTTCGAAGGTAACGCCCGCGTCTACGAAAGCCAGGACGCTGCGGTAAAGGGCATTCTCGGCAACCAAGTGCAGGCCGGCGACGTGGTGGTGATCCGCTATGAAGGCCCAAAGGGCGGCCCGGGCATGCAGGAAATGCTGTACCCCACCAGCTACCTGAAATCCAAGGGCATGGGTAAAGCCTGCGCCCTGCTCACCGACGGTCGCTTCTCCGGTGGCACATCCGGCCTGAGCATCGGTCATTGTTCGCCGGAAGCAGCCGCAGGCGGCACGATCGGCCTGGTCCGCGACGGCGACCGCATCCTGATCGACATCCCACAGCGTGGCATCAACCTGCTGGTCGACGGTGCAGAGCTTGCACGTCGTCGCAGCGAACAGGACACCAAGGGCTGGAAGCCGGCCGAAACGCGCCCGCGCAAGGTCACCACGGCGTTGAAGGCATACGCCCTGCTTGCTACCAGTGCCGACAAGGGTGCGGTGCGCGACAAGGCATTGCTGGACGGCTGATTGCCGCCATCACACCGGGAGTGGCTGCACTCCCGGTAGCCGGTCCAAGGGGCTCAACAGACCTCCAGCGCCCCGCCCTAGCACGTGCGTATAGATCTGGGTGGTAGTGACATCCTTGTGCCCCAACAGCTCCTGCACAGTGCGGATGTCGTGACCGGCCTCCAGCAGGTGCGTCGCAAAGGAGTGACGCAAGGAGTGGCAGGTCGCGGGCTTTGCGATACCTGCAAGGGCCCTTGCCGATTTCACCGCATGCTGCAACGGCTCTTCACTGACGTGATGCCGCCCGATTGCCCTGGTTCGCGGATCGGTAGAAAGCCGGGCAGAAGGAAACAGGTACTGCCAACCCGGCTCTGCATTTGCATTCGGATACTTGCGTGCCAATGCATAGGGCAACTGTACCCGGCCCTTTCCTTCGTCGAGATCCGCGCGGTGTATCAGCAGCGCCCGCTCGCGTTGCCGCAGCAGCCGCGCACAGAGCGATATGGGCAGCGGCACATGTCGATCCTTGTTGCCCTTGCCACTACGCACACAGATCTCATTGCGCCCGAAGTCCACATCCTTGATACGAAGCCGAACACACTCCATCACGCGCATGCCCGTGCCGTACAGCAATTGAGCCATCATTGCCGTTTGTCCCTCAGGAATGGCTTGCAGCAGTCGCGCAACCTCCTCCTGTGACAGAACAACCGGAAGGCGACGCGGCCGCTTGGCACGCACCACCTGATCCAGGCGCGGCAGCTCCATGTCCAGCACCACGCGGTAGAGAAACAGCAACGCCGACAACGCCTGGTTCTGGGTAGAAGCCGACACGTTTCTTACCGTCGCGAGGCGGGTCAGGAAGTCTCCCACTTCAGCGGCACCAAGCTCCTGGGGATGGCGTTTGCCATTGGCAAGGATGAAGCGCCGTACCCAGCCCACATAAGCCTGCTCGGTTCGCAAGCTGTAGTGACGGACCCGGATATGTTCCCTGACCCGATCCAGTAATCGTTGGGGTTTAGCTGCTTTTACGCCTGCTGAGACAGGGGTGTATTCCATATCACTGCTTCCGAGCGGCAATGAGCTTGGAGCTTGATATGGCGATGCGGGCTGGAGAATCTCGTAAGCTGTTGTTTCTCTGTGAGAATTCTCCGGTTTAAAACCGAAGCGGAAGTGGGCATACTCCGGTTTATGCCGCTTCTAGGCGGTCTACTAAGAGTTAGGCGGTGGTGTTCTGGGTTGGCTGGCCTTTCTTCTTTCAGCAGCAACATTGGCAAGTCACTGGTCGGCTCCGGGTAACAGTTCCAACTGTTCCTGGCATCGGCAGGTTTGCCACTTCGCCTTACGCTTCATTCCCCTGCCGCAATCATTTCATCGCACTTCGGTGGCAACGCTCGGCAAGGCTTCCTGGGCAAGCTCCATCCCGCGAGCTGTGGCATGATCGGCTCGCGTTGGGTTGTACAAGCAGGGCAGCGTTGGCCATGGGTTGTGCAATTGGCTGCAGCCGCCTAACGGTTCATTCAAGCCGAACTCGCTTCGCGAGTCGGCTTAATTCCAGAGTTAGGCGGCTATGAACTTCCACTGGTTGTTCTTTTCACTGGCGGCGGGTGCTACCACACCTCACAACTCGTGCATGTCGTCAGACCCAGATCTCATCTATTGCCCGGCGCCAGACGCACCTCGAATTACAGAGCTGCGCGGTGGCGCAGTTGTGCTGGAGCTGCAGATCGATCCGGACGGTTCAGTTCGTTCCTCCACGGTACTTTCATCATCTGGCCACTCAGCTTGGCCTAGCGTCGCGCAATCCACGGTGGCAAAGTGGCGCTACTCGGCGGATTCGGCTTCCCGAACACGAAAGGTTCCATTCGACTTCCAGCTTGGCAGCCCATAGCCGCCTAACAGTTCATTCAAGCCGAACTCGCTGCGCGAGTCGGCTTAATTCCAGAGTTAGGCGGTGGTGTTCTGGGTTGGCTGGCCTTTCTTCTTTCAGCAGCAACATTGGCAAGTCACTGGTCGGCTCCGGGTAACAGTTCCAACTGTTCCTGGCATCGGCAGGTTTGCCACTTCGCCTTACGCTTCATTCCCCTGCCGCAATCATTTCATCGCACTTCGGTGGCAACGCTCGGCAAGGCTTCCTGGGCAAGCTCCATCCCGCGAGCTGTGGCATGATCGGCTCGCGTTGGGTTGTACAAGCAGGGCAGCGTTGGCCATGGGTTGTGCAATTGGCTGCAGCCGCCTAACGGTTCATTCAAGCCGAACTCGCTTCGCGAGTCGGCTTAATTCCAGAGTTAGGCGGCGGTGTTCTGGGTTGGCTGGCCCTTCTTCTTTCGGCAGCAACATCGGCAGGTCACCGGTCGGCTCCGGATAGCTGCTCCATCTGTTCCTGGCATCGGTAAGTTCACCACTTCGTCTTACGCTTCGTTGCCCCAACGCAATCATTTCATCGCACTTCGGCGGCAACGCTCGGCGAGGCTTCCTGGGCAAGCTCCATCCCGCGAGCTGTGGCATGATCGGTTCGCGTTGGGTTGCACAAGCAAGGCAGCATTGGTCCGAGGGTTGATAAGTGGCCACAGCCGCCTAACAATTCATTCAAGCCGAACCCGCTTCGCGGGTCGGCTTAATTCCAGAGTTAGGGGGCAGGGAGAGTGAATCGCGTGGGAAACGTCATTGGGCTACTTCTGGGCTTGTTTGGGTTTGGTCCGGCCGGAGCAGCTAGCAAGTTCGAGCAGGTGCAAAACCAACCTTTGTTTATGGCTATGCCTAACCGGGAACTCGCAGAGGCAGCGAAGGCTGCTAACGGATCACTTCGCCATTTTCGGACTTTGCTCGCGGCTTCCCCAATCACCGATGCACCGCCGATGGTCAAGACCTACATCGCTGACCCAAAGGGCGACGGTATGTGGCTCTGGCTTAGCGTTGAGAGCGCTACCGACTCTGGCTTTAATGCTTACGTATTTGAGGCTCCGCCAGAATTCCCGGAGTTGACTCCTGGATCGCGCCGCTTCGTACCCAATGACCAAGTAGGAGACTGGGCGGCAATCATTTCTGGCGTGATGCATGGTGGCTATTCTCTGCGTGTCCAGAGGAGCCGCTTGCCCGAAGGCGAGCGTCAATCGTTTGATGGGTACATCGGGGCAAGAAGCTATGCACCGCTGCCTGCCCCCTAACAATTCATTCAAGCCGAACCCGCTGCGCGGGTCGGCTTAATTCCGGAGTTAGGCCACAAGATAGGCTATCGGAGACCCATGGACAGAGCACAACTCACTCGCCTGCTACTGCTCTTATCAATTCTGTACGTAATTGGTTTCTATTTTATTGGTAGCGCCATAAAGCCCGGCTATTCGCAGCTATCAAACTTCGTGAGCGAGTACAACGCAACAGGGACGGATCAGGCCAACACACTCACTTATGCAGGCTTCCTTGTTACTTCTGTTCTCCTGTCAGCTTTCCTTATCTCGGCCTCTCCACTCGTTCAAGTATCTGGAGCTAGCCGGTTAGGCTTCTGGCTCTTGTGGTCACTTCCTGCCTCATTCTTCCTTGCGCTATTCGCTCCATGTGATGCCGGCTGTCCAATTGAGGGTTCAACTAGCCAAATCATTCACAATTTGTACGCAATCGTGACTTACTTTGGCATGGGTGTCGGCATTGCTTTGATCTCGCTAGCCCCTAAATTCAGAGCGTTCAAGTGGCGCCGCGCCTTTATGCTTTTGGTCGGAGTCGCCTTTCCAGTGGTTTTTATGATCATGATCCAGCCGGATGTCGAACCATGGAGGGGCTTGATACAGCGATTGCTTGATGTCGCGATGGCGGTATCGCTCGTCCTGATCGCCTGGACACTCGTTTCGTCAGGCCAGCAAGCTCGCCGGGCTTTGGCCTAACAGTTCATTCAACCCGAACCCGCTGCGCGGCTCGGCTTAATTCTGGAGTTAGGTGCGCTATGGCAGTACTCGATGTATTGATAGCCACAGCAGTCTCAGACACGGACTTGCTCCGCAAGCTGGACGCACAAGGAGATCGCTTCAGCGTTCCCCGCGACGTCGAGTTCTTGCTCAAGTCCCCGTCCGCGGAAAAGGCAACGGTCGTCGCAGATTTCATCAACGACCACCAGTACGGCGTTGCTACAGCGCAAGGCTCGGAGGATTCGCCGGTTGTCCTGGTTGTCGTCAACATGCCAATTGAGCAGCACGCCATTCAATCCGTGTCAGGCTTCATGGCCTGTGTTTGTGAGTTGTTCGGGCTCGACTACGATGGGTGGGGGTGCGTCGTCCAAGCGGCGCGCACCTAACAATTCATTCAAGCCGAACCCGCTTCGCGGGTCGGCTTAATTCAGGCGTTAGGCGGCTATGAACTTCCACTGGTTGTTCTTTTCACTGGCGGCGGGTGCTACCACACCTCACAACTCGTGCATGTCGTCAGACCCAGATCTCATCTATTGCCCGGCGCCAGACGCACCTCGAATTACAGAGCTGCGCGGTGGCGCAGTTGTGCTGGAGCTGCAGATCGATCCGGACGGTTCAGTTCGTTCCTCCACGGTACTTTCATCATCTGGCCACTCAGCTTGGCCTAGCGTCGCGCAATCCACGGTGGCAAAGTGGCGCTACTCGGCGGATTCGGCTTCCCGAACACGAAAGGTTCCATTCGACTTCCAGCTTGGCAGCCTATAGCCGCCTAACAGTTCATTCAAGCCGAACTCGCTGCGCGAGTCGGCTTAATTCCAGAGTTAGGCGTCATGGACACATTCCGGCGGTTGTTCGAAAAGCCAGCTTCAGCCTCTCTACACTCTGCACTACAAGAATGCGGCGACGTGATTTCCGTGTTAATGAAGGGCACCGCCTCGACTAAGCCCTACTTTGAAGGAGTCGACTTTCCGCTAGAGGAACTGTCTCAAACAAGTGAGTTTGAGGTCGCACTCTCCAAGCTCGGCCAGGTCTGCGCCTCACGGCGCGCCGCATCAGCACTGGATCGCTTGGAGTTCGAGGGGTCACTTACATCTGTGCTTGTTCAGGGCGGGTGCCATGGCCAGGGGAGCCTGCCAAAGCAAGAAGGCAGGCATCTCGTGGAAAATGGAGTGGCCGCGCTCTTCCCGGAGCCATTTGATGAACTTCTGGTCCTCCGCATGGATGATCCAGAATGGTCAGTACTTACCAGCCAAGCTACGATTTCCAAGTCGTACTTTTGTTGGCAGGGCGCCAAAGGTTTATGGTGGTTTCTTTGCGTCATCGACTTCGATTGACGCCTAACAATTCATTCAAGCCGAACTCGCTTCGCGAGTCGGCTTAATTCCAGAGTTAGGCGGCGGTGTTCTGGGTTGGCTGGCCCTTCTTCTTTCGGCAGCCACATCGGCAAGTCACCGGTCGGCTCCGGGTAACAGTTCCAACTGTTCCTAGCGCCGGTAGGCCCGCCACTTCGCCTTACGCTTCACTGTCCTGCCGCAATCATTTCATCACACTTCGGCGGCAGCGCTCGGCAAGGCTTCTCGGGCAAGCTCCATCCCGCAAGCTGTGGCATCATCGGTTCACGTTGGGTGGCACAAGCAAGGCAGCATTGGCCCGGGGAGCGGTAAGAGCCGCAGCCGCCTAACAGTTCATTCAAGCCGACGCCGCTACGCGGCGCGGCTTAATTCCAGAGTTAGGCGGCGGTGTGTTTGGTTGGTTGGCCATTCTTCTTTCGGCGGCAACATCGGCAAGTCACCGGCCGGCTCCGGGCAGCAGCGCCAACTGCTCCTGGCATCGGCAAGCTCGCCATTTCGTCTTACGCTTCACTGCCCCACCGCAATCATTTCATCGCACTTCGCCGGTAGCGCTCGGCAAGGTTTCCGGGGCAAGCTCCATCCCGCAAGCTGTGGCATGATCGGCTCGCATTGGGTTGCACAAGCAAGGCAGCATTGGCCCGGGGAGCGGTAAGGGCCGCAGCCGCCTAACAGTTCATTCAAGCCGACGCCGCTTCGCGGCGCGGCTTAATTCCAGAGTTAGGCCCCACATGAGCAATGACGCGAATCCCAAAGTAGGCTCTTGGCCAGATCCGCCAATCCCTGACTTGGACACTGATGGGTACATGCATCCGCCGTGGGTCAAATTTCCCAATCTTCCTCGCAAGTCCTCTGGCTGGCGGATGGGCTTGGGAGAGGCATATCGAGACAGCTTTGATGCTTGGTGGTCTCGCCAAGTTCGTGCAGTTCGCTTGTCTGTTCGGGCAAAGTATCCCGAGCCGCAAGAGTGGGCTGGGTTCTGGCAGTCCCTGGCTGGGGCCTAACAATTCATTCAAGCCGAACCTGCTTCGCAGGTCGGCTTAATTCAGGTGTTAGGCCGCCTAGAAAGATGAGCGATTTTCTTCTAATTCTGCTTGTTCCAGTGCTCGCTTCTTTAGTCTGTCTTGTATGGCTTACCGCCCGCCGTTCGCTGGCATCTCTTCGAGCCGCCCTAACTTGCTCTAGTCTCTCATTGCTAGTCTGGACTTGGGCATGCTGGCAATTTCGCGACGGCATCGGGCTTGGGCAAGAGCCCTCACAGGGCCTGGCGGCTGTACAAAATTTCGTCGGGCTTGCTTGGGTTCCGTTGCTGGGTTGCGTAGTGTTCTCAGTTGTATCAGTAGCCGTTTACCGCAGGCGCAAAGTTCGCTACGGTGCGGCCTAACAGTTCATTCAAGCCGACGCCGCTACGCGGCGCGGCTTAATTCCAGAGTTAGGCGGTGGTGTTCTGGGTTGGCTGGCCTTTCTTCTTTCAGCAGCAACATTGGCAAGTCACTGGTCGGCTCCGGGTAACAGTTCCAACTGTTC
>NZ_JBRREB010000087.1:0-10272 GCF_056759995.1 Stenotrophomonas sp. STEN030
AATTATGGGGGGGGTGGGCGCAGGCGCCCGCCACCAAAAACAGTGTGATGCGTTGTTGGGCGGGGGTCATGGCCGCCGAAGCTCGTAGACCAAACGGGTCGCAGACATTCCAAACCCAACTTCAAGCGCGCATCGTGCAATTGCAGCTGATACGCACCGGGTAGGTTCGTGGCTTCGCGGCTTACGCCGCTCCTACAGACCTGCAGCAGCCTTCTTGCCCTGCAGGCTCTGTTCGCGCGGCGCCGGGTAGCCCAGCAGGTAGCCCTGGCCGAAGTTGCAGCCCAGCTCCTTGAGCGTCTGCAGCTGCCGTGCGTCTTCGATGCCCTCGCCTATCGTTTCAATGCCCAACGTGCGCGCAAGCGACAACACGCCCTGCACCAAGGTGTGCGTGCTGTTGCTGCCCTCATCGTGCAAGCCGGCAACGAAGCTGCGGTCCACCTTCAGCGCGCTGATCGGGAAGCGATGCAGATAGGACAGCGCGGAATAGCCGGTACCGAAGTCATCCAGCTGCACCACCACGCCACGCTCGCGCAGCTGGTGCAAGGCACGCAAGGTGCGCGGCTCGTCATCCAGCAAGGCCATCTCGGTGATCTCAACACGTAGACGCCCGGGGTCTGCCCCCGCCGCGTCCAGCATCCCGAGCAAGCGTGGCGCGAACTCGGCCGAACGGAAGTGCCGCGGCGACACGTTCACCGAGATGTAGCCGACAGCGGAAGCGGCCATGTCCTGCATCACCTGCTCGTAGATCTGCCAATCGACCTGTTCGATCAGGCCGCTTTCTTCACCCAGCGACAAGAACTCCCCCGGCAGCAGCACGCCGCGACGCTCATGCTGCCAGCGCAGCAGCGCCTCATGGCCAACCACCTGACCATCCAGCAAGGACACGATGGGCTGGTAATACGGCACGAAATCCCGCTTTTTGATCGCACGCCGCAGATCCGCTTCCAACTCCAGACTGCGCATGGCCTCATCATGCATCGCGCCATCGAACAACACACAGCGGTCCTGGCCCTTGAGCTTGGCCCGGTACATCGCCGCGTCTGCGTCGCGCAGCAGGTCCGCGCCAGATGTGTAGCGGGCATCCCATACCGCGATGCCGATACTGCCGGACGGGAACAGCTCGCGTCCGTCCACCCACATCGGCGCCTCCAGCGCCTTGAGCAGACGCCGCCCCAGGTCCATCGCCGCATTCGAACCGCGGTCGGAATGCACGAGCAGCGCGAATTCATCGCCGCCCAGCCGCGCAACCACGTCCTCACCGCGGACCAGACCCACCAGCCGGCGGGCGACCTCGACCAGCATCTGGTCACCAGCAGCATGACCAATACTGTCGTTGACCCATTTGAAGCGATCCAGATCCAGGAACAGCAAGGCAAAATGCGGGGCGATACCCAACTCCGCATTCTCGATCGCACGCTCCAATCGATCCTGCAGGTGCAGGCGATTGGGCAGCCCGGTCAGCACATCGTGCATGGCCAGGTGGGTCAAACGTTGCTCGGCGCGCATACGTTCGCCAATCTGTCCCAGCAGCTTCTGATTCACCTCGCCCAGCTCACGGGTGCGCTCGGTCACCCGCAATTCCAGGTCGGCATGGGCTTGCACCAAGCGCTGTTGATCGCGCTGGCGGGCAAGGCTGTTGCCGATGGCGCGGGCGACAAATACCAACAAGCGCTGATCATCGGCGGTGAACGCGACCTCCGGGTTGTAGCTCTGCACCGCGATGACACCTACTACTTCGTCATCGCTGAACAAGGGCACGCCCAGCCAGCATTGCGACTTGGCACCGAATTCTTTCAAGGTCCCAGCCGCGATCAACTTGTCGATGTCGACGCGCGTCAGCAGCACAGGTTCTCGGCGCTGCAGCGCGTACTCGGTCAAGCCATCGCTGAAAATCCGGGTTGCGCGTTCGCGGTTGAAGCGATCGACTGAATAGACAAACTCGATACCGGTCGCATCTGCGGTCACCATCGCGACGTAGAAATTGCTGGCATCCAGCAGCCGGCCAATGATCTCGTGGACCTGCGCGTAGAAGTCGCCCGTAGCCCTGCCGCTCATCGCCAACTCGGAGATGTTGAACAGCGCCGCCTGCAGCAATTCCGCGCGCCGACGCTCGATGATCTCGCCCTGCAGGTGGTCGTTGATGCGCTCCAGATCCTGGGTGCGCTGCCACACCCGTTGTTCCAGTTGCGCATGCGCCTGATGCCTATCCATCGCGGTGAGGATGTGTTTGGCGACAAAGTTCAGCAGCGCCAGCTCTTCCTCGCCATAGCAGGCATCGGCGACATAACTCTGTACCACGATCGCACCGCACACCCGGTTGTCCCGCCACATCGGCACACCCAGCCAGTCGGTACTCTCCTCGCCCTCCGATACCTCGTACGGCTGTTCCAGATATTTGGCCAGCTCACGCGACGGCCCGCTCAGTGCCCGACCATTGCGCAGCACCGCGAAGGTCAAACTTGCCGGCATTTCCTCGTAACGATAGCGACGCCCGGGATCAGGCAGATAGCTGTCGTGGGTATCAACGAAATAAAGGAATTCCAGGCTCTGCTGATTCTCATCGCACTCAACGATGTAGCAGTTCTCGGCGTACATCAACGAACCGAGGATGCGATGGAAATGCGCCATCATCTCCGTCATCGCCAGATCGGCGCCGGCCAGATCGGCAATTTCGAACAGGGCCTTCTGCAGCTGTTTGGAGCGTTGCAGTTCTTCGATCTGGATGCGCTGGCGCATCAGCTCCATGGCCGAGCAGATCAGCACCCGCGCCGTGCCCTGCCATGCTTCGCGGCGTGCCACCGGCAATGCCTGTTCGGGATCGATCAGCAGCACGTAATCCGCGTCGCTGTCGTGACTCCATTCCAGCAGATGAACGGAGCCGGGAAGATCTCCGGTATTTCCGGCAAGGCAGTCACGCGCCAACTGGCACAAACCATCGGCTGATTCCGGGAAACTGCAGCTACCCTTGCCCAGCAAACCATCACGCCACGCCAGCGCAACCGTGCTGACGGGAGGCAACAAGCTCTGCAATGTCGCTACCACTTTGGTGACCGGCGAAAATGTATCGGCGCGTTGGGTTTCGACCTTCGCGTCAAGCTCGCTATACGACATGTATCCGTTCTCTCTGGGTCCCGGCATCCCGGAACTCCCCCCTGAACCTGCAGCATACCTTTCGCAGCGGTCAAGAGCAGTGCGTCGCAGAAAAAGATTCCGATTCACGATTATGAATGCGCGTTGCCGCCGCCACCGACGGAGCTAGGCAGAATCCAAGCCAGCCACTACGCTTGGCAGGTGGATACCGCTGTCCAAACCCCTACCGATGAAGTGCTGATGTTGGCCTATGCCGACGGTGACAGCGATGCGTTCTCCGAGCTCTACGCCCGGCATCGCGCGCGGCTGTTCCACTATCTGCTCGGCCAGCTGCGCGACCGGCCGTTGGCCGAGGAACTCTTTCAGGACGTCTGGCAGAAGATGATCAATGCCCGCGCCGGCTGGAAGCCTGACGCGGCCTTTGCCACCTGGCTGTTCCGTATCGCCCACAACCGCCTCAACGACCATTGGCGCGCCGCCCGTCATCGACCTGCTGCACCAGAAGACGCCGACGAGCGCACCGCGCGTCTGGCCGACAACTGCACGCCGGAATTACTGGCAGACGAACAAGCCCAGCGCATGCAACTGCGCCAGGCCTTGGCCGAGTTGCCACCGGAACAACAGGAAGTCGTGATCCTGCGACTGGAACAGGAACTCAGCCTGGAGGAGATCGGGCAGATCACCGGCGTGGGCCGGGAAACCGTCAAGTCGCGGCTGCGCTATGCGATGGACAAGCTGCGCGCGAGGTTGAGCGAATGAACATCTCAGACATGCTGACCCCAGAAGAGCGTGAGCTGGCCCGACTGCTCGGCCGCCCCGGCGCCGGTGTCGCCGGGCCCAGCGCGCAGCTGGATGCCCGAATCCTGGCCATGGCCAAGGGCAACCCGCAGGCCCCGGCTCAACCCCAATCAGAGACACAGGCTGCGCATCGCCAAGCGCCCACAGCCAACTTGCGCCCAGCATCGCGCAACCGTGGCTGGGGACACCGACGCGGACTGGTGTCTTCATTTGCCGTGGCAGCGTCACTGGTGCTGGTGGTTGGCCTGGCCTGGCAGCTGCGCCCGCTGCCGCCGCAGCCAGCGATGCAGCACGCCGAAGTCGCCGCGCCTGCTGCCGATATGGCAGCCGCAGAGGTAGCTGCTGTTCCGGCTGCAGCGCCAATGCCAAGCCAGGCAGCCGAAGATGCTGCCGCTGCCTCGGCACCCGCAGCGCCGCAACCCCAATCCGTGGCAAGCGCGAAGGAACGTCGTGCCGATGCGCCGCAAGCTCCTCAGGCAAATGTTGCGGGCAATGACGAGACGAACGTCATCGAACAACCCAGCACCAGCAATGCAGGGCAATCGCCACGCGCCTTCGCCAATGCGCCGGTTCCGCCGCCGGCACCGCCCGCGCCTCCCGCTCCGCCAATGCCGATGATGGCCCCGGCACCGATGGCTGCCCCGGTTCAAGCCGAGCAGACCATCAGTACCGCTGGCGCGCAGGCCGACCTCTACCGCAGCGAAGCCGCGCCAGCACGCGCCGCAGCGCCACGTCCGGCATCTTCTGGTTCCACGCCGATTCCGCATGCTGGCAGCAAAGCTGTCAGCAAAGCGGCCGAGGCGCGCCGCCAGCGTGCGGAAGCCATCGCCGCAGACAGCACACCCGACATCGAGGCCGACGCCACGCTGTCACGCCACCAATGGATCAAGCGCATCCGCGAACGCCACGAAGCAGGTGATCTGGAAGGTGCGAAGGCCAGCCTGCGGCGCTTTGCCCACGACTACCCGGAAGCGCGCATTCCGCGCGATCTGCGGCCGCTGCTCAAGGATTGAGCAGCATCGGCTACCGCTTTGCAGCGCTGCCACTAGAATGACGGCAATGCTTGACACTCTCGCCGCACCCGCCAGCCACGAGCTGGAGATCAAACACAGCCGCTTCCTCGCGCAGGCAGCGCCGATCAGCGATGCCGGTGCAGCGCTGGCGTTCATCCAGTCGGTCTCGGATGTCGATGCCACTCACAATTGCTGGGCCTACCGGCATGGCAATGACTACCGTTCCAGTGACGATGGCGAGCCGGCAGGCACCGCCGGGCGCCCGATTCTGGCGGCGATTGATGGTCAAGGTTATGACCGCATCGCGGTGGTGGTGACGCGCTGGTATGGCGGCATCAAGCTCGGCGCAGGCGGCCTGGTGCGGGCCTATGGCGGCACTGCTGCCGAATGCCTGCGACTGGCCCAGCGCAGCCCATTGGTGCCGATGACCGAGCGCATCCTGCAATGCGGCTTTGAGGACATGGGTATCGTGCATACCCTGCTCGGTGCCACCGGTGCTGAAAAGCTTGAAGAACAATTCCTGCCCGAAGGCCTGCGCCTGCATGTGCGCCTGCCGGCAGACCAGATCGATGCGCTGGCACTACGCCTGCGCGACGCCACCCGCGACCGCCTACGCCTGAGCGAACCCGTCGACCATGACTGAAGCAGCCTCCACCCCGCCGCAGCGCAAGCTGCAGAAACTCGGCAGCCTGAAAACCCTATGGCCGTTCGTGCGCCGCCACGCCGGCCTGTTTACCGCTTGGCTGGTGGCCTTGACGGTGTCGTCTACGGCGACCTTGAGCCTGCCGATGGCGGTCAAGCAGATGATTGATCACGGCTTCTCTGGTGGTGGCGAGATCAACCGCGCCTTCATGTTGCTGTTCATCGTCGCGGTGGTGCTTGCACTTGCCACCGCCGCACGTTTCTTTTTCGTCTCCTTGCTGGGTGAGAAAGTCGTCGCCGACCTGCGCGCCAAACTCTACGCACACCTGATCGGTCTGGATGCCGGCTTCCATGACCGCACCCGCAGCGGCGAGCTGGTCTCGCGACTGACCGCCGACAGCGAACTGCTGCGCAGCGTGATCGGCTCGACCATGTCGGTGGCACTGCGCAGCAGCGTCACCGTGATCGGCGCGATGGTGATGTTGTTCGTCACCAGTCCGCACCTGGCGGTGTACTCGCTGATCGGCATTCCGTTGGCGGTGCTGCCGATCGTGTTGGGCGCACGCAAGCTGCAGAAGATCTCACGCGCCAGCCAGGACCGCGTCGCCGATGCCAATGCGCTCGCCTCGGAAACACTGGGCGCGGTGCGCACCGTGCAGGCGCATGCCCGTGAGCCCTACGAGCGTGGCCGCTTCGAGGCCGCGCTGGATATCTCCGTGGCCACCGCGAAGCGCCGCATCCGCACACAGTCCTTTGTCACCGCCATCGCCATCGTGCTGGTGTTCGGCGCAATCGTTGCGGTGCTGTGGTCGGGCGCGCACGACGTCGTCGACGGCCGCATGACAGCCGGTACGCTGGGCCAGTTCGTGCTGTACGCCTTGATCGGCGGCGGTTCGGTTGGTGCCTTGGCCGAAGTGTGGAATGAGCTGCAGCGCGCTTCTGGCGGCATGGGCCGGATCGGTGAACTGCTGGCCGAGAGTCCGCAGATCACCGCACCCGCACAGCCGCAACAGCTACCCTCACCGGTTCGCGGCGAAATCCGCTTCGAGCATGTGTCGTTCCATTACCCGCAACGTCCGGATCATCCGGCACTGGATGATTTCAGTCTGTCCGTGGCGCCGGGCGAAACCGTAGCTTTGGTCGGCCCCTCAGGTGCCGGCAAAAGCACGGTGCTGTCGCTGCTGTTGCGCTTCCATGACCCGGACAGTGGCAGCCTGCGTCTGGACGGCATCGACCTGCGTGAGCTTGACCCGGCGCAGCTGCGTCAAAGCATTGCCTTGGTACCGCAACAGCCAGCACTGTTTGCCGCCAGCGCAGCCGACAACATCCGCTATGGCCGGCTCGAAGCCAGCGACGAGGAAGTGCGTGCCGCAGCCCGTTCGGCCGAGGCAGATGACTTCCTGATGCAGCTGCCGGAAGGCTATGCCAGCGACCTGGGTGAGCGCGGTGCGCGCCTGTCTGGTGGCCAGCAGCAGCGCGTGGCGATCGCTCGCGCCCTGCTCAAGGACGCGCCGGTATTGTTGCTGGACGAAGCCACCAGCGCGCTGGACGCACAGAGCGAACGCGCCGTGCAGCAGGCACTGGAACGGCTGATGGCTGGGCGCACAACGCTGGTCATCGCCCATCGCCTGGCAACCGTGCTCAAGGCCGACCGCATCGTGGTGATGGACCATGGCCGTATCGTCGCGCAGGGCACCCATGCTGAACTGTTGGCACAGGACGGTTTGTATGCAGAGCTGGCACGGCTGCAATTCATAGATTGAGAACACTGCGGTAACGCAACGCTAACAACGTCAGCGGCAAGCTCACAAGGTGGTCGCACCTGCACTGCGCCCACCTTCCCAGCATTGGAGGCGAGCTATGGCGTTCCGACAATTTCCAGCGACCACCCGCGATGGCGAAAGCTGCATCGTCATCGAGTTTCTTGATGAGCCCAGTAGCACCCAAACCGACACCAGCCGTCCGCCGCGTTATGAGCTTGCCGATGGCCGGCCGCTGCTGCGTCGTGGCAGCAACCTGTTCAGTGCCGATGGCGAAGTCAGCCTGTCGATGAACCAGCCCTACCGGGCCTGACTCCCTGCTTCTGCAGCGCGCCGTGATCATTACCGGCGCGCACCAGGATGGCCCCGCTGGCGGCTGGCCGGATAAATCTGAATACGCTTTGCCGATCCGGCCTGCGGCTGATCAATTTTTCACCAACCATCTTGACAGCCTTGTGCCCCAAGGGATGTCAGTGATTATCCACATGCTTGCACACACGCCGCTGTGGATTAAGTCGCAGCTGGTGAGACGCAGATGGGGTGGAGCCCGCTCCGTTCTGGGTGTTCTGGCTACCTCGGCTTTTGTGGGAGCGGCGTAAGCCGCGAAGCTGGTGATCCTCAACCACTACGGCACCTTGGCAACTGCAGTGCGCTATCGGCTTCGGCTAGTGGCGGGAGCTTCGCGGCTGACGCCGCTCCCACAATTCCCACAATTCCCCCAGCTCCACAACTGCTGCAGCCCTACCGCTCCAGCACGCGACCTATGCCGCTGCTGTTGATTTCCAGCACCGCCGCTGCCAGCACGTCCGCCGCATACGCCTGCACAAATCCCATCCGGAAATGCACTTCACCACTGGGCGTGCGTGAGGAATGAATCGAGGCCAGGCTGATGCCGTGTCGCTCGAACACATGCAGCAACTCGCGCAAGGAACCGGCGCGGTCTTCCGGCAGATGCACACTCATCGCACTCTGGTCGGTCAGATCCGCCAGCAGATAACCGACCCGCTCGAAGCTGTAGTTGCCGTCGCGCAGGGTCTGCTCGTCCACCGCTGCCTTGTTCTCAGCCAGATACTGGCTACGGAACAGCGCACGCGCGGCATCGTCGCCCTGCCCCACCAGACCACGCAGCTGCTGCAGCTGCTGCAACAGATGATCCAGCACTTCGCCGGCATGCGGATTGCCGAACTGGATGTCTTCATAGATGGCCGGGTTCAAGGACAGAATGCGCGAGATCACCGCCGCATCCAGTTCAAACGCGGCCGAGCGGTACGGCATCAATTCACTCAGCGAACCAAGCATCGGCGCGTACTCGCGCAGCACGCCGGCTTGGGCCAGGTGGGTGGCATGCACCATTGCCTGCACCAGCGCCATCACCCGATCGTGATGCTCGGCAGTACCGCGCACGCACTCGGCCTGCAAGGCGATGCACAGCTCGTCCAGCCATGCCTGCCAGCGCGCATCCAACCGCGCTTCGCAGACCACCATCACCCTGCCCTTTAAGGTCGGCGCTTTGGGCGGCGCGGTCATCGGATGCAGGCCGGCGACCGACGCTTGCGATTCCAGCATCGCCGCGACCGGCTCGGCCTTGATCGAAGTCACGTCCAGCCACAGCTTGCCGCGCTCACGCCCGGCCGATTGCCGGATGTAGTCGCGGATCAATGCAGGCGTATGCCGGATAGGCGCAGAGAACAGCAACACGTCGGCCTGTTCCAGCAACTGCTCCGGCGTCTGCGAGTCCGCATCGACCGGATCGTGACCGATCACCTGCAGGCCCATGCGTGATTCGAAGAAACCACGCAGCCAACGTCCAAAGGCACCGCCGCTACCGACGATGCCAATGACTGGGCGCAAACTCACGCCAGACGCTCGGCGCGGAAGCGGTATGGCGTACCCAAGGCAGCCGGTGCGGCCGCCAGCACGTCGAACTCTTCCACACCGGTTGCCAGGGTCGCTTCCAACGCTGCGTGCACACCAGCGATGGCGCGACTCACGCCATCTTCGAAGCTATGGCCCTTGAGCAGGAAGGCGACCAGCAGCGACATCAACACGTCACCGGTACCGGCCACATCCACTGGCAGATGCGGCGAGGTCCAACGCCAGATCTGTTCGCGGCCAATGGCCAAGGTCACCAGCTCGCCCGGATCACCGGACACCGAATGCGCGATCACCCATTCCGGGCCGCGTTCCAGCAACTTGCGCGATGCAGCGATGGCGTCGTCCTGTTCCAATGCTGGCATGCCGGTCAGCCGGCCCAGCTCGAAGGCATTGGGCGTTACCAACCAGGCATGCGGCAACAGGCGCTCGATGAAGATCTTTTCCAGCCCCGGCTCAACGTAAGGGCCGGTATGGGTATCACCGATGACTGGATCCAAGCAGTAACGCAGGTTCGGCGATTGCGGCAGTACTTCGTCCAGCCAATCAGCAAACGCGGCGCCATTGGCGACACTGCCGAAGTAACCGGATACCAGGGCGCCGGCGCGTTGTGGCAGGCCCCGTTCGGTTGCGCCCTGCAACAGTTCTGCGAACCAATCTGCAGGCAACACGCGACCACGCAGGGTCTCGTAGAACGGCGCGTTGCTCAGCAGCGTGGTGGGAATTTCGGCGACGCGCAGCCCCAGGGCACGCAGCGGCGGCACCGCCGCGCTATTGCCGGCATGGCCGTAGACCAGTTGGGATTGCACGGAAATCACGTCCACCGGCGACGGCCCATCCGGGCGTTGCCGACGACCGTGCACGAGATGGCTATGGTCGACTTCGTTCATCGCCCTATTCTACGTCCGCAGGACAAGGCGCGACTGCATACGCTTGCGCGCGCAACCAATAGCAGATGGCATAACGAAAAAAAGCCGCAGCAGGCTGCGGCTTTGATCCATGTAGTGGGGGCGGCGCGGACGAGGGGGGCGGAAATCCGGGGAGGGGGGGCCGGGGGGGGGGGGCGGGACCGGGGCAGAAATAGCAGATGACGACAC
>NZ_JBRREB010000088.1:0-10142 GCF_056759995.1 Stenotrophomonas sp. STEN030
CGCCGATAGCGCGCCAAAACCCCAATATCATATCTCTAGCAACCCCTGTGTGTGCGGGCCTTTCGCGCTTGGAGGGGCGGCGCTCCCCCCCGCTCCCACAAAAGACGAGGATCGCCTCATCTGGCAATCAAATTTCTGCTGGCACCTCGATTCCGGCCCACACCCGGAGCATTCCGCAAGCCGCAACTCTGCTTTCCATCTCAGCGCGTTGTGAGCACACATGCCCATGCCCATGTCTTCAGGGTCAGCGGCTTGGCACCTACCCGGCCGCAGCCCTCATGCGCTGCTATCAGGCCATGCACTCCCCTATCGCTTTCCTTGGAACACCGGAATGACTTCGCTTTTCGAAACGTACAATCTTGCTGGAACCACCCTCTCCAACCGCATCGCCATGGCGCCCATGACCCGTGCACGCGCCCCCAACGATATCGCCGACGAGCGCGTTGCACTCTATTACGCGCAGCGCGCCACCGCTGGTCTGATCGTCAGCGAAGGCACGCCGATCTCGCGCGAAGGCCAGGGATATCTTTTCAACCCCGGCATCTACACTCCCGAGCAGATCGAAGGCTGGCGCCTGACCACCAACTCGGTGCACGCGCTGGGCGGCAAGATCGTTGCCCAGCTGTGGCACGTCGGCCGCATGTCGCATCCCTCGATCCAGCACGACGGCCGCACGCCGGTCAGCGCCAGCAGCAAGCAGCCTGCGAACGCCAAAGCCTTCGGCTACAACGAAGAAGGTCAGCCAGGCATGGTCGATGCACCCGCGCCGCGCCAGCTGAGCACCGAGGAAGTCGCGCGCGTGGTCAACGACTTTGCGCAGGCCGCGCAGAACGCGATTGATGCAGGTTTTGACGGCGTGGAAATCCATGGCGCCAACGGCTACCTGCACGAGCAGTTCCTCAACCCACTGGTCAATGACCGCAGCGATCAGTACTCGGCGGCCACGCTGGAGAACCGCATCCGCTTCACCCTGGAAGTGATCGACGCCATCGTCGCGCGCATCGGTGCGGACCGCACCGGCATACGCCTTTCGCCGTACGGCAACATTTTCGACATGCCGGCCTACCCGGAGACCGATGAAACCTACACCGCGCTCGCCGACGCCATCGGCAAGCGCAAGCTGAGCTTCGTGCACCTGATGAACCAGGCCGGCTACTCAAGCAGCGCGCCAAGCCAAGCCGGCTTCAACAACCTGCTCAAGACCATCCGCGGCAAGCTCCCGGAAACTACCTTGATCCTGGCCGGCGGACTGGACCGCGAATCAGCGGAGACGTTGATAGATGAGGGTTTGATCGACATGGCCGGCTTCGGCGTACCGTTCATCAGCAACCCGGATCTGGTCGAGCGCCTACGTCACGGCCACCCGCTGGCCAAGGCAGATCCGACCACGTTCTACGGGGGCACCAGCAAGGGCTACATCGACTACCCACCGTACAACGCCGCAGCCTGATCCGCCCTCTTTCTGTAGGAGCGGCGTAAGCCGCGAAGCCGGAAATCCAAAGGCCGCCAAGTCCATGCAATTGCATGGTGCACGGGCGCGCAACGATACCCAGCTTCGCGACTGACGTCGCTCCTACAAAGCGTGCATCACCTTGTGCGATTGCTTGGCCGGTTATCCAGCCAACCTAGAACTGCCCCCGTTCCACACCCTGCTTCCACGACTCCGGCCGCGGTGTCCACTCACCTTCACCCAGTACCGCCTCGAGCAGGTTCTGGATGGGATACCCCAGGTGCTGCTCCGCTGCCAAACCGCCGTCGCTCATCTGCGCGGCGGCCACGAACTTGCGGAATGCACGCTCATCGCCTGCCGCCAGCGCGGTGATCTTCTTGGCCAGATCGTAGGAGAGCCGGTTGCCATCGTCCGCAGCCAGAAATGACTTCCCCGACCAGAACGCCTGGATGCTCTCTTCGTTCCAGTAAGCCGCATGTTGCGCAGCAATCTCATGCGGGAAGTACATCTGTGCGCCAGGAGCCGCCAGATGTGGATACAAGGTGTGCTCGGTGTTCACCGCCAGGCCTTCGTTCAACCACGCCGGAATCGGCAGGTGTTGCAGCAGGCAATGCGTGAGCTCATGGGCGATCACCGGCTCCATCGAATCAAGGATCTCCAAGGGCATCACGAAGTGTCCGTATCCCGCCTTGATGAACATGCCCGAGGACATCGCGTATTCGCCGCCATCCGGATAGTAGTGCGAGACGTAGGCGTAATAATCCTCCTCGTCTGCAAACACCATCACCACGTGCTTGCCCTGGTTCTGTGCGACGGCAAGCTCGCCCAAACTGCGATTGATACGCGACAGCAGGCGCTGGCAGCTGGCGAGGAAGACCTCGCCAGGCCGATCCATCAGGTTTGAAAGCAACAGGAAGTCAGTGGACTCGGTGATCCGATAGTGCTCGCCAAGCTGATGGTTCAGCGCCTCCAGCCACTCCTTCGCCGCCGAGGTGCGATGGATATGCACGGCCTCGGCATCCATCAGCGTCGGCGCGTCCTCATCAATCCGCTCCCAGTCAGCGATTGGCAGCTGGGTACCGTCATACCAATGCATTCGCACCGGAACACGTGGCAGCGCCGGCGCTTGCTTCGGCTTTTTCCCCCGTGAAAGCTGGGTTGCCAGCCAAGCAATCAGGATGAACAACACCAGGAAGAACGCGACCGAGTACAGAGCGTCATTTCCGGCTTCTCTCTGTTGGTCAGGCGCGGCGGCAAGGGCGCTGCCAGCGCCCTGTATCAGCACAAAGAACAGCAAGGATGGCGACTTCATGATGCGGCGCTCCGGTGGTTGCAGCCGAACTCAGAGCTCTTCGTCGCAGGGCTCATCACTTAGCAGCGCAGGATCCACCGGCTTGATTTCATCGATAAGCGCACGCTGTTCGGCTGTCGGGCTACCCAACCACCACACCCTGCAGCGCGACACCAGACGACCAACCATCCTGGCGTGCTGCGGCTGGTAAAGCATCGCCAGCTGCTGCGTGTCGCATTGGTGCGCCTGGCAAGCCGTGTAGAACCACCATGTCTCGCTACCCAGGGTCTTTGGCATACCGGGTGCGCTGGGGCCACTGAGCAGCCGTTCGCGCTGCGGTGGGACATGCGGATCGGCGATGTCGCCCTGTGCGGCCTCTTTCAGTAGCTCATCGAATGCTGCAGTCACCTTGGGATCGGCACGTCCGCAGTTGTCCACGGTATTGCCGCCCACAAGGGTAAAGAAGTGCGTCGCCAGCGGGTTCTCCTCGCAGCTGGGTTCGTGATCGGAAGCCGCCGGTGTCGAGGCATCACCCTCGGGGTCGCCCTCTTCATAAGGCGAGGACTCCGTGTCCACGATCTCCCCAACAGGATCTGCACCGGCCTTGACGGGCGACTCGGCCACCGTGGCTGCAGCAGCAATGCCCTCAGCTTCACCTGCCGGCATCTGCTTGCACCCCAGCAGCAAGCCGACAAGCAACGACACTCCAAGAATCCGGACTTTCATGTTCCACCCCAAGCAATCAGTTCGTTGCATCCATGTAGTTCCCGGTCACGCAGTGGGAATCGGCCGATTGTAGCTTCTGGGTCCTGAAATTGAATGGGGGGCTGGCTGGCATCCATCCCGATACTTGAAGTGGCGATGAGGCGAAATCCAGCACCGCGCCCGCTTCACACACTCAAAACCAGGTGCGGCTCATTCTTCCTCTGCTTCCAGCCTGGCCGGTCGACTTTTTGCGGCAGTGGTTGGAACACAACGAACGTCGTTACCTCAGCACACACCTTGCCGGAGCCGTTCAATGAATGCCGTTAAACGAATCGCATCCGCTGTTTCCGTTGCACTCACCACGATTGTGACCGCACATGCCGCGGAGCCACCAACCAACAGCTGGCCCGCCAGCAAGGTGGGCGAAGCAACACCCGCAGTGCAGGGAATGCCGTCGGCCCTGGCCAGGAACCTCGCCACCTTCGATGACCTGGATTTCCGCGTCTACACAAAGCAGCAATGGGACGATCTGCACCTGAGCCACGCCAAGGACATCGTCGTGCACTACCCGGACGGCCACACCACCACCGGCCTGCCTGACCACATCAAGGAACTCGACTTCATGTGGACCTTCGCACCTGACAACCGGATCACCGAGCACCCTGTGCGCTTCGGCTCAGCAAATGCCGAGTGGACAGCCGTCGCTGGCTTCATCGAAGGCACCTTCAGCAAACCCATGGTGCTGGGCGACGGCACCGTTATCCAGCCCACGAACAAGAAGTACCGCCTGCCGATGGTCACCATTGGGCACTGGAATGCACAAGGGCAGATGACGGAGGAATTCCTGTACTGGGACAACGCCGCTTTCATGAAGCAGATCGGTGTTGGCAACTGAGGTCGATACCACTCAGTCCAACATGCCGACTTATGCACGGAAGCATCGGTGTTGTGGCCCGGGTAGGCGTCGCGCGCCCGGGCCACTGCATCCACCTATCGAGTGAAGCTTCTCGCTACTGCAGCTGCTCAGGCATGTAGCGTCGAGTGACAAGCCAGAACACCCCGGCAGCGCCACAGGTCGCTGCGCCAAGCATGCAGACACCACTCCAGCCAGCCCGAGCATACGTAGCCGTGGTGGCAATCGCACCCACTCCGCTACCGACCGCATAGAACAGCATGTATAGCCCGACCAGTCGGCTGTGTGCCTGTGACTGCTCGCGGAGAATCATGCTCTGGTTGCTGACGTGCAGTGCCTGCCCGCCCAGATCCAGCAGGACGATACCAGCGGCCAGCGCCCACAGTGACTGCGGCATCAACGACAGCGGCCACCAGGCCAGCAGCAACACCAGCAAGGCCATCGCAGTAACGGTTTGACCTCGCCCGCGATCGACCCATCGGCCCGCCCCAGTGGCACCCAGCGCACCGATCACGCCGACCAACCCGAATGCACCAATAACCGTATGTGAGTAGCCATAAGGCGGCGCACTCAGCGGCAACACCAGCGCGCTCCAAAAGATGTTGAACGCCGCGAACATCAGCAATGCCAACATTCCACGGATCTGCAGCACCCGATCCTGGCGCAATAGCCGAGCCATGGAAGCAATCAGCTGCAAGTAACTCATTGTCTCCGCGATCGCGGGCAAACGCGGGAGCCTGCGATAGAGGAAGCCTGCCAGCAGCAACATCACCAGTGCGGAAACGACATAGACGCTACGCCAGCCACCTAGGTCGGCGACACCGCCAGCGACCACCCGCGCCATCAGCAAGCCAATGAACACTCCCGCCTGCGCGGCACCGACCACCCGCCCACGTTCGTTGTCGCCAGCGGCACTTGCGGCATAAGCGATCAGCCCCTGCGTCATCGCAGTGCCGAGCAGTCCAATCACCAACATGCCCACCAACAACAGCCACGGCGACTGCGCCCATGCCACCCACAGCAGCGCGACCACCAAGACCAGCAGCTGGGTCAGCATCAAGCGACGCCGCTCCAACCTGTCGCCCAATGGCACGAGCAGCAGCAAGGCCAAGGCACTACCAATCTGGGTTGCAGTCACCACGCTGCCGACAGCGGCCAGACTGATGCCCAGTGATGCCGCCAGCAGGTCCAACAAGGGCTGCGCGTAATACACATTGGCCACACACAGCCCGCTGGCGATCGCGAACAGCCATACCAGACCTGCGCGCATCGACGTGCACGAAGGAGTTGCGATGGCCTCGCTGCATGGCGTGGGTGCTTGCAACGGCAGATTCATGCCAGATCCAATCTAGTTGCAAAGTGCAACTAGATAAATGCTAACGGACAGTGGTTTTAAAACGCAACTACAATGAGCGCATCCACAGGAGCCGCCATGTCCCGCCGCAGCCCAGAAAACGAGTCCCCTTGCCCCGTGGCACGCAGCCTCGACCTTGTCGGCGACCGCTGGTCACTGTTGATCCTGCGCGACGCATTCGATGGTGTGCGTCGCTTTGGTGACTTTCAGCGCGGCCTGGGCGTGGCCCGCAACATCCTCACCGACCGCCTGCGCAAGCTGGTGGACACAGACATCCTGCAGCTGCATGCCGCATCGGACGGCACGGCTTATCAGGAGTACGTGCTCACGTCCAAGGGCGAGAGCCTGTTCCCCATTCTGGTTGCGCTGCGCCAGTGGGGCGAACAGCATCTCTACCAACGCGGCGAACGTCACTCACAACTGCTCGACAACCGTACCGGCAAGCCGGTTCCGTTGATGCGCCTGCAGGGTTCGGATGGAGTGCTGTTGGCACCTGCGGATACTCGGGTACGCAAGTTGAGTTGATGGCGTGGATGCACTTCGCATCGCCAACTACGCAACATAAAAAACTCGACTCTGACCCCGGTTTTCTTTCAGCTACCGAAGCGCTGGGCGTAGCGGCTGACTACGTCGATGTTCTGCTGCGCCACGGCCTGAATGTCCGGGGCAACCTCTGATTCCGCTACCCGCTGCCAGAACTGCACAGCCAACTGTGCGGCCCACACAACGAATGCCACTTGCCCGGCCCGGCTTGGCGCATTGATGCTTATCGGTGCGAGTGCACGAACATTTCCGGTTTGCGCCGATGGGGCCATATACATCGGCAACATGTCGTAAGCCGGGCACAGGGGGAGCGGGCCGCTGTCGATCAGGTGGAAACCGATGTTGCCGAGATGCATGTCGGTATTGCCGATGAACCTGCCAAACCAATGCAGACGTGCCATGTTCTCGGCGGTATCGCGGCTGATCAATCGCTCGCCAACGAGCTGCTCCCCGGCTAGACCCCAGTCGCGCGGCCCTTCACCAATGAAAGCCGCATCCAGCGCCAACAGCGAAACGAAGCCGCGCCTACCCAATATGTCCGCAGTGCGATCAAACCTTTCCACTTCAAGGAATACATGCTCGTCGCTGCGCAGCAACTGCGTGCGGGCAGCCTGAAAGCCTGCCTCGCGCAGCGTGGTCAGTGCCAGGTGTTCGCAGGTAAGCAGATCTGCCCAACGTGCGCCCAGCGGGCTCTGCGATGGCAGCGCGAACTTGACCAATGCAGCGTAACGACCAGTAGCGGTAACCACGGTGGCAGTGAACTTGGGCTGCTCACCGCCTGGAGATGAGCCCGCGTCCTCGCCATCGAGGGCCTCCTTGGCGCGCGTGGCGTAGACCTCGTGCCGGCTGTCCATGTCCACCCGGTCCGCTGGCGCATCCACATCCAGCAGCGCACGGTCGATGGCGGCCTGCCCCAACAGCAGGTCACCGATACTGGTGCCGCCATGCAGGATGCCGAGCAGGTTGTCGCGCGACTGCCAGCTCTTCAGGTCCACCGGCACACCCAATGCCCGGCCCAATCGATGCGCCATGGAACGGCCGAGGAAGCCTTGCGGGCGCAGGTCATCCAGAAACCAGGGCAGCCCCGGGAAGTAGCCCGCCGGGCCATCCACTTGGCGCATGAGGTTCGGATGATCGCCCGTAGGTTCAAAAAGGAAGCCGTCTCCACGCAGCGCATGCAAGGTGCCCAGCTCTTCCATGATGGCGTCCGGGCTCATCCGGTAAAGCGGCCAGGTGTTTGGCCGGACCAGAGCTGTAGCCACGTAGGCCGTGGCGCGTGCCTTGCCAACACGGCGTACCTGATCACCGGCTTCGGCTACCAACCGCGACAACACGGGACGGGAGACGGCGAGCTTTTCGACCAACTCGCCGGCCGGCACCGGATCGCCGCTCTGAAGCAGATCAAGCAGCTGCAGGACGCTAGCGGAGGAAGGACGGGCCATGATCAACGCTCATTTCTTTACGATTCAAGAAACGATACTAGATGACAATTGGCACTGCAATACACTGATTTAAGTGCATATTGTTCAGAACTTGAACGCCATGACCGGTTTATTTTTTTACGATTTAATCCCGATACTGCGCGCTCTCTGCTGCAGATCCAGTTAATCTGGGGAAACCCAAGACCACCTAACGAACCAAGGCCAGAGCGGAAACCCAACTCTGACCCCGGTTTTCCAGCTAGAAGTCGAAAAGCTCGCCGAGCAGGCCTTTCTTCTTCCTGTGCTTGTAATAGCCACTGTCACGCGAATCGTATTGAGGCGGGCTGACGTTGCGCGGCTCCGGTGCACGGGCCTGGGGCGCATCGGCAACGGATCGCTCAATCAATTTGTCCAGCTCACCCCGGTCCAGCCAAACCCCGCGGCATTGTGGGCAGTAGTCGATTTCAATTCCTTGCCGGTCCGACATGGTCAAATTCACGTCCGTGCAGATGGGGCACTTCATCATTTCTTCCTTTCGGGGCATAAGTGAAAACAGTGGTACGGCGCAGCTGCAGATCAATGCCGGCGACGATTGGCAACCGCGTACCGGAGGTCTCAAGGACGTCACGCAGCCCTTCAACGCTTCAGCCAGGCTGCTCGGTGAAATGGCTTTGTCCAGCGATTGGGAGCAGCAAAGTTCTGATCATTCCTGCGACTACACAATGATCAGATTGCCGCTCATCTGAGAAGAAGAGAGCGTGCATCCCGCTCAACTGAGACACCTCCTTCTTGCCATTCACAGCGGCAAATCATGTCGCTCGAGAATAGTGCCACGGTGATGTTCCACCGGCGTGATTTCGAAAGCGAAGCGTTCATGTTACGAGCGCAAAAGCGCCTGCCTGCGTGCTTGCACCTTGTAGAACAGCACCAATCAGCTCGCAGAGTCAGGGCCGCTCTACTGAACAGAGCGCATGTTCGGGAAACTCGACTCTGACCCCGGTTTTTCAGTCCGACACGCGGACTACGTCACTGGCAGCAATTCAAAAGGCCAGAGCGGAAACCCGACTCTGACCCCGGTTTTCATCGTCATTGCGACTACTCCCTACGGCTTGGCCGCATCGCCTCAAAGGGCAGATACACAGTTCAAATTACCGGCTCGGAAGTGAACCTGACCCCGTTCGACTCACCTTTCAACTCACTGGAACAGTGAGCGAAGATGCGAGTCGCAAAACCCGACCTTGACTCCGGTTTTTGCTGGCTTTCAGGTTTTCACTACACAGAAATGAAGCGGAATCAGAGCGAGAATCCGACTGTACCGCCTGTTCTCGCCCCCTGTCCTCGATCACAGTAGGAAGCCGGCTGTGTCTCATTGCGTGACGACAGCGCGCATCAACTTTCCGGTGGCGTTCTTGCGTCCATCCGGACTCGGGATGCTTGCTCAATACACCTACAAGGGCGCACCAGCACACCTTCATAAGACTCGAATCAGCAGCTCAAGGAGAGAGTAGGTTGAATTTCAAGATCGGAATTTCTTTAGCCCTCGCGTTCTCCATTGCCCAAGCATCCGCAGCGCAACATGGGCAGCGACACATCGCGGATTCTTTCACCCTGGTGTCGGAGTCGACTTCACGCGATGTCTCATTGACAAGGACATCGGCAGTTCTATTGCGAACATATCGCCTGTATACGGGTGATTACGTGGAGCTCATACATACCGTGGAGGCCGACGGAAAACTGGAGCTGGACGCATCCCGCCAATCCGAGGATGCACTCTCCAAACTCGACAAGTACTGCGCCAGATATGGAGGACAAGTAGCCCGCACCGGGGTATCAATTCTTACCAAGGAGACACAAACGCTGCTTTCCTGCGGTGGAAGCGGCCCGCGGCCAAATACAACGGGATCCAGCAGCAAATCCTCCACCAGCGCCTCACGCGCCTTCTGCGATGCAACCATGAGCATCGTCATGGATGGCCCTGGCTCCGTCTATCGCGGAGATCCGGGTGGATTCGCCGTCCATGCGGACGCGGAGTGGGAAGGGGTCAGTGGTTCCATTGTCACTTGGAACGCCAACTTTCTTCCTGGCTGCAGCCTGGGCGAATCTGCTCACCACCAAAGATGGCTTTGGGCATCTCGTGCTGTCACCTGCGGCACGAGATCGCTGTCGCTCGGCATGCACGACGGGACTGCAACCATAGAGGCCTGCAACAACAGAGACTACAGCTACATCACAACCGAGATCTGGAGATAGTCCTGTACTGCTGATCATTCTTGCGGATGATCCAAAGGGCCTTGGCCAACACGCGACTGTCGGCTCCATTAAAAGCAGAAAGGGGTCAGAGTGTAAATCCGACTCTGGAATGGCCCCGGCTCCATGGACACCCCAGAATAGGGTCAACCGCGGAGGTGATCCATGGCAAACCAACGTTTCAGTGCAGAGTTCAAGCGCGAGGCGGTCAGGCTGCT
>NZ_JBRREB010000089.1:0-9352 GCF_056759995.1 Stenotrophomonas sp. STEN030
CTCGCCCCCCCTCCCCCGCCGCCTCCCTGAGCCCCCCCCCCCCCCCCCCCCCCCCCCCCCCCCCCCCACTACAGTGCATTGCTGGTAATGCCCCTGCCGAGCATGGCTCGGCACTACAGGTGCATTTTCTCTGCTGAATTTGATCCAGATCAGTCGCCTACGGTGCGCATTGCCGCCAACAAGGGGACAATGGAGGCCTGCGCGCCATCCGCGCCCCTGTTCGACCTCCGTTGCAAAGGATTTCCCCCATGGCTGCACGCAAGCAAAAGACCTATCCGATTGAAGTCCAGGCCAAGCCCGGCCTGCCGCTGGGCATGAGCCCGGCTACCTTCCTGCGCGATTACTGGCAGAAGCGCCCGCTGTTGATCCGCGCCGCCTTCCCGGACTTCGAAACCCCGGTAATGCCTGAAGACCTCGCCGGCCTGGCCTGTGAAGAAGGCGCGCTGGCGCGCATCGTCAGCCATGACCGCGCCACCGATGGCTGGGAACTGCGTACCGGCCCGTTCCAGGAAGAAGACTTCCCCGGCATGCCCGACCACGACTGGACCCTGCTGGTGCAGGACGTGGACAAGTGGGACCCGGAAGTGCGCGCCCTGACCTCCTACTTCAACTTCCTGCCGCGCTGGCGCATGGACGACGTGATGATCAGCTTTGCCGCCACCGGCGGTTCGGTTGGCGCCCATGTCGACCAGTACGACGTGTTCCTGCTGCAGGCCCATGGCCAGCGCCGCTGGCAGATCGACGCCAGCGAGTCGACCAAGGGCAAGCGCCCGTCGCTTGAGTTCCGCCCCGACGTCGAGCTGAAGCTGCTGAAGAAGTTCAAGGCGACCCACGATTGGGTGCTGGGCCCGGGCGACATGCTGTACCTGCCGCCGAACGTGCCGCACAACGGCGTTGCGGTGAACCCCTGCCTGACCTTCTCGTTCGGCATGCGTGCACCGTCTTCGGCTGAGCTGATCAGCGACTACTTGGACGATCTGGTCGCCGATGCCGACGAATCCATCCGCTTCCAGGACCCGGACCTGAAGCTGCCGGAAGACCCGAACGAGATCGATGCCGCCGCGATGAAGCGTGTGGTCGCCGCGCTCAATGCGCTGCGCATGAACGATCCGGATCGCCTCGGCAACTGGTTCGGCCGCTTCATCACCACCTACCGCGCCGCTGGCGACATCCTGCCCTCGCAGGCACCGCCGTCGCCGGAAGAAGTGACCGCTGAGCTGGAAAACGGCGGCGTACTTGAGCGTCACCCGTGGGCCCGCCTGGCTTGGCGCCGCGCCACCCGTGGCGCTTCGCTGTACTGCTCCGGCCTGGCCTTCCAGCTGTCGATCAAGGACGCGCAGACCCTGGCCGGCACCGAACAGATCGATATCGCCCTGTTCAACAAGCTCGGCAACAAGGGCCGTGATGCGCTGATGGAACTGATCGTCGGCGGCCATTACCAGCTGCTGGACGTGGAAACCATTGCCGCCATGCTCGCCGAGCAGGACGCGCTGGAAGCCATGGAAGACGTGGCCGAGGAAGATTTCGACGACGAAGCCGATGCCCCGGAAGTCGAGATCGAAGTCATCGAGTACAGCGAGGCCGGTGAAGGCGAGCCGTCCGTTGCCAGCATCGAGACCGTCCTGGTCAACGAGGAAGGCGTCGAAGTCGTGGTGATCTGCGACGACGGCGAGGAAGAAGACGAAGACGACGCGGAAACCCCGTCGGCATGAGTCAAACCGCGATCTTCCACGTAGAGATCGCCGACTACGCCGTGCAGCAGACCCTGCTGCACGACGTACGTCATACCGTATTTGTCAGCGAGCAGAATGTCCCGGCCGAGCTGGAGATAGACGACCTGGACCCGCTCAGCGACCACGCGCTGGCGCTGGATGAGCACGGCCAGGCCATCGGCGCTGCCCGCCTCACCCCGGATCAGCGCATCGGCCGGATGGCGGTGCTTGCTGCCTGGCGCGGCAAAGGTGTTGGCCAGGCCCTGCTGAATGCGCTGTTGGCCGCCGCCCGCGAGCGCGGCTGGGGCGAAGTCAGCCTGCATGCCCAACTGCATGCCCGCGACTTCTACGCCTGCAATGGCTTCTTGCCGGAAGGCGTGGAATTTGAAGAAGCCGGCATCGGCCACCAGACCATGCGCCGGCGTTTGGACGGGGCAATGCGGGTACAGGACCCGGATCAGGCACGCGCCGCCATGGCTGCGGTGATCTACGCCGCACGCCGTCATCTGCACCTGCAGCTGCGCGGCAACGACGCCCTGCTCGGCCAGCCGCTGATCCTGGACGCGCTGCGCCGTTTTGCCACCGCCCGCCACGACAAGCAGGTGCAGGTGCTGCTGCACGAAGCCGACCTGCCCGCACTGCCCGCAGCCTTCATCGCCCTGGCGCAGCGCCTGCCCAGTGTGTTCCAGCTACGCGAGCCGGTAGACCCGGTGGACTGCGAGGTCAGCTCGGCCGCCATCAGCAACGATCAGGGCGACTGCTACTTTCGTCCAATGGGCGCCCGCGTCGAAGGCGAACTGTCGCTGGACAGCCCCGCCCGCGCGCAGCAGCAGGAAGCGCTGTTCAAGCGTATCTGGGAGCGTTCACGCGATTGCAACGGGCTTCGCGTACTAGGTGTCTGAGCACTGACTGGGGCAGGACAAGCCGCAGTCAGGTATTAATGCACGGGACAGTGTAGATGCCCCTTCCTGTCCAGTGAGGGGTATAATTTCGTGGTTAGAACACGCCCGCGCGGGACGCTGTAGCAGGTCCGCCGGTTCCCAGAACTACCCCACAAGTGAATCCGACTCTCCATCGTGGACAATCTACTGAAGCAGTTTGCGCAATCATCGCAGCTCGCCGGCGGCAACGCCTCCTATGTCGAGGACCTGTACGAACAGTACCTCGTCTCCCCGGACAGTGTGGACCCCAAGTGGAAGTCCTACTTTGACGGCTTCAAAGGCCGCGAAGCTGGCGATGTGCCGCACTCTGCCGCCATCGCACACATCACCGAAGCCGCAAAGAACGCTGGCAAGGTCGGTGGCAACGCCGGTTCCGGCGACGAGCGCGAGCGCAACGTCGGCCGTCTGATCACCGCCTACCGTTCGCGCGGCCACCTCGGCGCGAATCTCGATCCGCTCGGCCTGACCCCGCCGGTCAACCCGCCGGACCTGGGCCTGCCCTTCCACCACCTCAGCGATGCCGACCTCAACGACGAGTTCAGCACCGGCGGTGTTGGCGGCCAGCCGCGGATGAAGCTGCGTGATCTGCTTGCGCGCCTGAAGGCGACCTATGCCGGCTCGATCGGCGCAGAGTTCATGTATATCGCCGAAGTCGAGCAGCGCCAGTGGCTCTACCAGCGCCTCGAAACCGCCGGTGGCAACTACAACCTGGATGCCGACACCAAGCGTCGCACCCTGGAGCGCCTGACCGCCGCCGAAGGCCTCGAGCGTTACCTGCACACCAAGTACGTCGGCCAGAAGCGCTTCTCGCTGGAAGGCGGCGACTCGCTGATCCCGATGATGGACACCATCATCCGAGACGCCGGCAAGGAAGGCGTCAAGGACGTGATCATCGGCATGGCCCACCGCGGCCGTCTGAACGTGCTGGTCAACACCCTCGGCAAGAACCCGCGCAAGCTGTTCGACGAGTTCGAAGGCAAGTTCGAGCACGACGACCGCGCCGTTGCCGGTGACGTGAAGTACCACATGGGCTTCTCGGCCGACGTCGCCAGCGATGGCGGCCCGGTGCACCTGGCCCTGGCGTTCAACCCGTCACACCTGGAAATCGCCGATCCGGTGGTTGTTGGCTCGGTGCGCTCGCGCCAGGAACGCCGCAACGACATCGCGCGCAAGCAGGTGATGCCGGTCCTGATCCACGGCGACGCTGCATTCGCCGGCCAGGGCGTGGTGATGGAGCTGTTCCAGATGTCGCAGGCCCGCGGTTTCGCGGTCGGCGGCACCGTGCACATCGTCATCAACAACCAGGTGGGCTTCACCACCTCCAACCGCGACGACTCGCGCTCGACCCTGTACTGCACCGACATCGCCAAGATGGTGGCCGCACCGGTCCTGCACGTGAACGGCGACGATCCCGAAGCCGTGGTGTTCGCGGCCAAGCTGGCTTATGACTTCCGCCAGCAGTTCAACAAGGACGTCGTGATCGACCTGGTCTGCTACCGCCGTTGGGGTCACAACGAAGCCGACGAACCGGCGATCACCCAGCCGCTGATGTACCAGGTGATCCGTAAGCACAAGACCACCCGCGAGCTCTACGCAGAGCAGCTGGAAGCCGCAGGCGTCATCGCTGCCGGCGCCGGCAAGGACATGGTCGACGCTTACCGCAACAAGCTGGACTCCGGTGAAGTCACCACCGAGCTGGCCAAGGTCGAAAAGACCCCGGCCACCAGCAAGATGTACGTGGATTGGTCGAAGTACCTGTCGGGCAAGCTGTCCGACCCGGTCAGCACCAAGGTCGACATGGGCAAGCTGACCCAGCTGGCCACCATGATCAACACCATTCCGGAAGGCGTGGAAGTGCATTCGCGCGTTGCCAAGGTGTACGACGACCGTCGCAAGATGGCCGCCGGTGAAATCCTCGGCGACTGGGGCTTTGCCGAAAACCTGGCCTACGCAACGCTGCTGGACGAAGGCAACGCACTGCGCCTGGTCGGCCAGGACGTGGGCCGCGGCACCTTCACCCACCGCCACGCGATCCTGCACGACCAGAAGACCGACAACTACTACCTGCCGCTGCGTCAGCTGGTTGAGTCGCCGGAACAGGCCACCATCATCGATTCGCTGCTCAGCGAAGAAGCTGTGATGGCGTTCGAGTACGGCTTCTCCACCACGGATCCGAACACGCTGTGCATCTGGGAAGGCCAGTTCGGCGACTTCGCCAACGGCGCCCAGGTCGTGATCGATCAGTTCATCGCCTCCGGCGAAGCAAAGTGGGGCCGTATCTCCGGCCTGACCCTGCTGCTGCCACACGGTTATGAAGGTCAGGGTCCGGAACACAGCTCGGCGCGCCTTGAGCGCTTCCTGCAGCTGTGCGCGCTGGAAAACATGCTGGTCTGCGTGCCGTCGACCCCGGCGCAGGCATTCCACATGCTGCGTCGCCAGATGCGCATGGCTACCCGCAAGCCGCTGGTTGTCATGTCGCCCAAGTCGCTGCTGCGTCACAAGCTGGCCGTGTCCAGCCTGGACGAAATGGCCAATGGCGAGTTCCAGCACCTGATCGGCGACGCCACCGCGGACGTCAAGAAGGTCAAGCGCGTCGTCGTGTGTTCGGGCAAGGTCTATTACGACCTGCTGGAAGACGTGACCAAGCGCGGCCAGGACGACGTGGCACTGGTTCGCGTTGAACAGCTCTACCCGTTCCCGCGCCCGGCGCTGGCCGCCGAACTGAAGAAGTACGGCAAGGCAACCGACGTCGTGTGGTGCCAGGAAGAGCCGATGAACCAGGGTGCGTGGTACCAGATCAAGCACCACCTGCAGGCATGCGTGGCCGATGGCCAGGCCCTGCACTATGCCGGTCGTCCGCGTTCTCCGTCGCCTGCTGTTGGCCACATGTCCGATCACCTGCGCGAACTCGCACAGCTGCTCGCCGACGCGCTGGTCAACAAGATCGACGACAACTACGCCGAATAAGCCCCCTTTTCCACAAGAAAAACGAAACCAGGAAATCAGCCAAATGGCCACCGAAGTCAAAGTACCGGTACTGCCCGAATCCGTCTCCGACGCCACCATCGCCACCTGGCACAAGAAGGTGGGTGATGCGGTCAAGCGTGATGAGAACCTGCTCGACCTGGAAACCGACAAGGTCGTGTTGGAAGTACCGGCGCCGGTTGATGGCGTGCTGAAGGAAATCAAGTTCCAGGAAGGCGATACCGTCACCTCGAGCCAGCTGCTGGCGATCATCGAGGAAGGCGCAGTTGCTGCTGCCGCCCCGGCCGCTGCTGCTGAAGCACCGAAGGCTGCTGCCCCGGCCGCCGCCGCTCCGGCCGCTGCCGCTGCACCGGCCCCGGCTGCCAAGTCGGCTGCCGACGGCCTGCCCCCGGGCGCCCGCTTCTCGGCAATTACCGAGGGCGTGAACCCGGCTGACGTGTCCGGCACCGGCCGTCATGGCGCAGTGACCAAGGAAGACATCGTCAACTTCGCCCGCAACGGCGGCGTCGGCAAGGCCGGCGGTGCACGTCCGGAAGAACGCGTACCGATGACCCGCATGCGCAAGCGCATTGCCGAGCGTCTGATGCAGTCGAAGAACTCGACCGCCATGCTGACCACCTTCAACGAAGTCAACCTGTCCAAGGTCTCGGCTGCGCGCAAGGAACTGCAGGAAGAGTTCGTCAAGGCCCACGGCATCAAGCTCGGCTTCATGAGCTTCTTCGTCAAGGCTGCCGCCAACGCACTGCAGCGCTTCCCGCTGGTCAATGCTTCGATCGATGGTGACGACATCATCTATCACGGCTACTCCGACATCTCGATCGCCGTGTCGACCGAGAAGGGTCTGGTGACCCCGGTGCTGCGCAACGTCGAGCGCATGTCGTTCGCCGACATCGAAAAGGCAATCGCCGACTACGCCAAGAAGGCCCGTGACGGCAAGCTGTCGCTGGAAGAACTGCAGGGCGGCACCTTCACCGTGACCAACGGTGGCACCTTCGGCTCGCTGATGTCGACCCCGATCGTCAACCCGCCGCAGAGCGCCATCCTCGGCATGCACGCCATCAAGGACCGTCCGATCGCCGAAAACGGCCAGGTCGTGATCGCCCCGATGATGTACCTGGCCATGTCCTATGACCACCGCATCATCGACGGCAAGGATTCGGTGCAGTTCCTGGTGGACATCAAGAACCAGCTGGAAAACCCGGGCCGCATGCTGTTCGGTCTGTAATTGCTCTGAGCCCCTCTCCCGCTCGCGGGAGAGGGGTTGGGGTGAGGGCAAGCCTCACCCGCACCCTCATCCGGCGCTACGCGCCACCTTCTCCCGGCGGGAGAAGGGACCGGCAACAAGGAATCTCAAATGGCTGAACAATTCGACGTCGTCGTCATCGGTGCTGGTCCGGCCGGCTACCACGCTGCCATCCGCGCCGCACAGCTGGGCCTGAAGACCGCCTGCATCGATGCAGCGCTGGGCAAGGACGGCAAGCCTGCCCTGGGCGGCACCTGCCTGCGCGTGGGCTGCATCCCGTCCAAGGCGCTGCTGGACTCCTCGCGCCAGTACTGGAACATGGGCCACATCTTCGATCAGCACGGCATCAGCTTCAACGACGCCAAGATCGACGTGAACAAGATGGTCGGCCGCAAGGACGCCATCGTGAAACAGTTCACCGGCGGCATCGCCCAGTTGTTCAAGGCCAACAAGGTTGCCACCTACTACGGCTTCGGCCAGCTGCAGGCCGGCAACGTGGTCAAGGTCAAGCAGCACGACGGCTCGGAAGTCGAGCTCAAGGGCACCAACGTCATCATCGCCGCCGGTTCGGATTCGATCGAACTGCCGTTCGCCAAGTTTGACGGCAAGCACATCGTCGACAACGTCGGCGCGCTGGACTTCACCGAAGTGCCGAAGCGCCTGGCCGTTATCGGCGCCGGCGTGATCGGCCTGGAACTGGGCAGCGTGTGGAAGCGCCTGGGTTCGGACGTCACCATCCTGGAAGCACTGCCGGAGTTCCTGGCTGCTGCCGATGCTGAAGTCGCCAAGGTTGCCGCCAAGGAATTCAAGAAGCAGGGCCTGAACATCCTGCTCAACGCCAAGGTCTCCAAGACCGAGATCAAGGGCGAAGAAGTCATCGTCAGCTACACCGATGCCGAAGGCGAGAAGAGCCTGACCGTCGACAAGCTGCTGGTGGCCGTTGGCCGTCGCGCTGCCAGCAAGGGCCTGTTGGCCGATGGCACCGGCGTGCAGATCAACGAGCGCGGCCAGATCGTGGTCGACGACCATTGCCACACCGGCGTCGATGGCGTCTGGGCGGTGGGTGACTGCGTGCGCGGCCCGATGCTGGCCCACAAGGGCTTTGAAGAAGGCGTCGCCGTGGCTGAACTGATCGCTGGCCTGCCGGGCCACGTCAACTTCGACACCATCCCGTGGGTCATCTACACCGAGCCGGAACTGGCATGGGTCGGCAAGACCGAAGCCCAGCTCAAGGCCGAGGGCATCCCGTACAAGGCCGGCAGCTTCCCGTTCGCCGCCAACGGCCGCGCCGTCGCCATGGTGGAGCCGGCTGGCTTCGTCAAGGTGCTGGCACACGCCGAAACCGACCGCGTGCTGGGTATGCACCTGGTTGGCGCCAATGTCTCCGAGCTGGTGCACGAAGGTGTGCTGACCATGGAGTTCAACGGCTCGTCCGATGACCTGGCCCGCATCTGCCACGCCCACCCGTCGCTGTCCGAAGCAGTACACGACGCGGCAATGGCGGTCAGCAAGCGCGCCATCCACAAGGTCAACTAAGCTCCACGACCTTGTGACCTGAAGGCTCCGCTCCGGCGGAGCCTTCTTGCTTTTGTAGTCCCTGGTCTGCATGCGCATTCATCGGCAGCAGGACGACCACCTCTTCCCATCCATCAGGAACAACACATGAAGTCCATCTGCGTCTATTGCGGCTCCAACCCCGGCGCCAAGCCCATCTACGTCGAACGCGCCACCGAACTGGGCACGCGCATCGCCAACGAAGGCCTGCGCCTGGTCTATGGCGGCGGCCGTACCGGTCTGATGGGCGCGGTGGCAGATGGCGTGCTAGCAGCAGGTGGCGAAGTCACCGGCGTGATCCCGCAGCATCTGGTGGACATGGAAGTCGCGCACAAGGGCGTGACCTCGCTGGAAATCGTCAGCTCCATGCATGAGCGCAAGTCGCGCATGTTCGATCTGTCCGACGCCTTCGTCGCCCTGCCCGGCGGCTTCGGCACCGCCGAGGAAATCTTCGAAATGCTGACCTGGCGCCAGCTGGGCATTGGCCACAAGCCCTGCGCCTTCCTCGATATCGATGGCTTCTACCAGCCGCTGATCGGCATGATCGACACCATGGTCAGCGAGCGCTTCCTGCACCCGGAACAGCGCGAAGACCTGTGGTACGGCGACGACGCCACGCAGATGCTGGAATGGATGCGCAACTACTCCCCGGCGCAGGCCGACAAGTGGTTCGACGAGAAGAAGCGCAACGCGCTGCGTTGAGGCCACCAGCGGTCTTTTTTGTAGGAGCGGCGTAAGCCGCGACGCTCGTAGACCACGCAGCTCGATGGCATCCAGAGCCTACAACGGAAGCATTTGCGGCTTCGGGGGGGGGGGGGCCCCGCCCAAAAAAAAACAAAGCGGCGTGGTTGGGGGGGGGGTGGGCCCCGGCCCGGAGGGGAAACAGGGGCGGGGCCACAACAAACACACAAACAACA